>CAZLSK010000013.1:0-18379 GCA_964562075.1 uncultured Candidatus Nitrosotenuis sp. | reverse complement strand
ATAATTAATCAAAAAGAGATTAAATCCGTTGAGGTGTCCTTACCAAAGGAAAAAAAGATTTCAATCACTCTTTTTAGCTGCCAATTCAATACCGCATCTGCAAGATGCTCTGTGATAAAAGATGGTGGAGATGACCCCGATGTTACTCATGGTGCAGAAATCATAGTTGATCTACAGATTACAAACAATACAAACCAAATCGAAATAGATGGTGGAAAAGGAGTAGGAAGGGTAACAAAACCAGGACTTGGTTTGGAGATCGGTTCTGCAGCAATAAATCCAACACCAAAGAAAATGATTACAGAGAATTTAATGGAGGTTGGTAGAGAGATTCTTGAAAAAAATGGCATCAAGGTAACAATTTCTGTCCCAAAAGGCGAGGAACTGGCTCCAAAGACAGACAATCCTAGACTTGGCATCACCGGTGGCATATCGATTCTTGGAACAACAGGCATAGTAATTCCATATTCAACAGCATCGTTTGCAGCTGCTATCAGACAAAGTATTGACGTAACGCTTGCAATGAAAGACGATACCGTGGTTTTGACTACTGGGGGTAGGAGTGAAGAGTTTTCACGAAGGGTGATCAGCTTGCCAGATCATTGTTTTGTGCAGATGGGAGATTTTTCCGGCTACGCAATTGAGCAGTGCGCAAAGAAAGGAATCAAAAAGGCGCATGTTGCCGGCTTCATAGGCAAGCTAACAAAAATTGCAATGGGCGTCAAGCAGACCCATGTAAAAGGCTCCAAGGTTGACATGGAGTTTTTGGCAAAAACTGCAAGCAGTTGTGGGGCAACCAAAGAAACACTGGACCAGATAAAAAGCGCCAACACAGCAAGGCACGTACAAGAGATAGTTCTTAAAAACAAAGTAAATGGCTTTTTTTCGTATCTCTGTTCTGAGGTTAACAAGCAGATGCGCCTACATTCCAATAATAAAGTCGACATTGAAGTAATTCTTTTTGATTTTGATGGTTCGATACTGGGTCGCTATCCTTAGCAAGAAATTTTATTTGACTATAAAACCTTCAAAATATGGACAAAGTCGCGATTCTTGCAATAACAAAAAACGGAATTAAAATTGCATCATCGATAAAGCAGCTTTTTCCAAGTTGGGAGATCTTTGCACCAACCAAGTTTGCGGATAATACAGTTAATGCGGTTTGGTATAACGAACAGACTGCTGTAAAGATTGCTGAACTTTTCGGCAAATTCGACGGTATTGTTTGTCTCTTCTCTTTAGGTGCCGTAATAAGACTAATTTCACCATATTTGAA
Organism: uncultured Candidatus Nitrosotenuis sp.; assembly: GCA_964562075.1. Lineage (GTDB taxonomy): Archaea > Thermoproteota > Nitrososphaeria > Nitrososphaerales > Nitrosopumilaceae > Nitrosotenuis. The sequence goes on along the minus strand of CAZLSK010000013.1, from coordinate 17,103 downwards.
AGACAAAAAGACAGATCCGGCAGTAATTGTAATAGATGACAAGGCAAATTTCGTAATTAGTGCACTTTCAGGTCACCTTGGCGGGGCAAATGAACTAACCGAGGAGATTGCAAAAAAACTGGGTGCCACTGCCGTGATTACTACGGCGGCAGATGTAAACAAGACAATTGCTGTTGACTTGTTAGGCAAAGAATTTGGTTGGAAAATAGAAGACGATTCAAACGTCACTCGGATTAGCGCCTTAATGGTCAACGAGGAAAAGATTGGAGTATACCAAGATGCGGGAGAAAAAAAGTGGTGGAAAGGAGAATTGCCAAAAAACGTAACCATCTACGAAACGTTGGAAAGATTATTGCAATCAGACTCGAAGGGCTTTCTCTTAATTTCTGATAGAGAGTTTGATGACGATATTTCAAAAAATGCTGTCATTTATAGGCCTCAAACACTAGTGGCAGGAATTGGCTTACATGTAGATACTACCAAAGATAAGATCAAAGAAAGCCTGAATTTTTGTCTACAAAAATATAGACTCAGCCCCCGATCCATTGCAAAATTTGTTTCGCTAAAAAAACCAGAAGAGATCCAAGGTCTTGTGGAAGCGGGAATGGAACTTGGGATCCCAGTAGAATATTTTGAAAGGGATGAATTGTCAAAGATTAGCATTCCAAATCCTTCCGATACGGTCCAAGCCTTTGAGGGCACGCCTAGCGTTTCTGAGGCTGCGGCTCTCAAAGGCTCAGCAGGCAAACTCGTAGTTGAAAAGCAGAAATTTCCACCTGATCTCACCATTGCCATAGCAAGAATGACAAAATGAAGCGCGGTCTACTACTTATTGATAGGGGGAGTAAGGAAAAGGAAGTAAAAGACGAACTGGAGTTCATTTGCAACAGTGTAAAACAAAAAAGAAACTATGTTTTTGCAAATTATTGTTTTTTGGAAGTAGTTCCACCCTTTATTGAAGAAGGTATCAAAAACTGTCTGACTGCAGAAATTGACGCCCTTACAATAGTTCCGTACTTTTTGTATCCAGGCAAAAAAGTAAAGGCTGCAGTTAATGAAGCAATCAGGTTTCAGGCACAAACCAACATCAAATTTACCATTACAAAACCAATGAGCATGCATAAAACCATGGTTGAGATCGTTGACTCAAAAATCGAGTCTGCACTAGCTAAAAACCACGTATCATTGTCAAAGGACAAAATAGACGTCCTAGTTATAGGACATGGTAGCAAAGATCCCAACGCAAGAATTTCCATAAAATATGTGGTTGATAGCTTAGCTCCGAAATATCGGAATGTTGATTATTGTTTTTTAGAAATTGAAGAGCCCAACATAAAGCAAGGAATAGAAAAATGTGAAAAAAATAACCCTGAACTTGTAGTCGTAGTGTTTTATTTTTTGCATGAAGGTGCCCATGTAAAAAGAGACATTTACGAGGAACTCAATCCAGTAATCGAGAATTCAAAAATCAAAAAAGTTTTGATTACAGAGCACATTGGCACCGATAATAAGATGATTGATTTTATAGTAGAGCGGGCACAGGAAGTCGAAAATGCAAACTAGGAAAGGACAATCAATAGAAGACCAGAGCATGGAGATTATTGAAAATGAAATTGGTGTTCACCCCTATTCTGGTTATGAGTGGCAGGTCGTGAGACGCGTCATTCATTCTACTGCCGATTTTGACTTTGCCCGTGAAAATAAGATAATCTTTCACAAAGATGCAATCAAAAACGGCATTGATGCGCTGAAGGCCGGCAAGAGCATCATAGTGGATGTAAACGGAATTACTGGGCTTCTAAACAAGCAGAATCTGACAGATTTTAAGAACAAAGTTATCTGTGATATCTCAAATCTTGCAGTTGTAAAAGAAGCAGTTAGGCTCAACAAAACGCGTGCTCAGACAGCCATGAGAATGAGAGCCTCTGAAATGAATGATGGTATTGTAGTAATAGGAAATGCTCCAACTGCACTTTTGGAAGTAATTGAAATGATCAAAGAAAATGCAACAGCACCAAAACTAGTGATCGGAATACCGGTAGGCTTTGTTGCAGCAGCGGAATCAAAAGAAGAATTACAAAAAATAACTCTTCCTTATATAACAAACAGAGGCAGAAAGGGTGGCACCCCCTGTGCGGCTGCCATAGTAAATGCCCTGTTTAAGATAGTGCGAGAATCATCTTCTTGAATATTTTATACAGTTTGCAATAAAATTTCTTGCGTGTAGAGCACGATCAAAGTAAAGATGCATATAAGAAGCAAGTGTGTTGTATTCTAACAGCCCATCTTTTTTGTTTTTAATTCCTACGCCAATAGAAAGATCGTAAGAAAATTTCGACTCATTAGCAATTGATTTGAGCTCAGAGTAAAGAAATTCGTGCCCAAACAATTTTGTTGATATTTTTCCCACAAGACAGTTGGAAAGAACATTTCCTTTAGTATAGTTTAAAACCATTTTTTTTTCCATACTGGTTTGAGCGTCAAAAAGGCCGATCATTTTGTATTTTTGGTTTGCGTAATCAATTGATTTTGTAAGGTACATGAGGCCGCCACACTCTCCATAGATAGGCATGTTTTCTTCAGCAAGTTTTTTGATTGAGTTTTTCATAGTGTGGTTTTTTGCAAGAAGCTTACCCAACACCTCTGGAAAACCACCCCCTATGTAGAGTGCAGAAGATGTGGGCGGATAAGAGTCTGAAATAGGGCTAAAGAATTCGAGTCTAGCTCCCTCACGTCGTAAGGCATCAAAGTTGTCGTAATAATAGAAATTAAAGGATTTATCAAGTGCTACACCAATGGTAACTTTGGTATTCTCATTTTTTTGATCATTGATTTGTGGTAGTGAACCGGTTTTCTTTGCAATAGATATTATCTTATCAACATCAAGATGTGCCGATAGTGTTTTTGCAATTTTTGTTATTCGTGACTTGAGGCTGTGTTGTTCAGTTACCGGTATTAATCCCAGATGTCGGGACTCCAGTGAAAGCTCAGAATTTTTTGGAATGCATCCTACGATAGGAATTTTCAGAGAACCCAAGGCTTCTCTACACATTTGTTCGTGTTTTTTGCTCCCAAGCTTGTTGAGAATTAATCCTACGATTCTTGAGTTTTTATGAAATTTCACATAGCCTAGGGCAGTTGCAGCAATGGAACGTGCTGTTTTGCTTGCATCCAAAATTAAAATTACTGGAGCCTCAAGTAGGGAGGCAATGTGATGAGTGCTGGATAGGTCAGAGCCTCCGGAAAATCCATCGTAATATCCCATCACTCCCTCAATGATTGAGATGTCAGAGGTGGAGTTTTTCACAAAGCTCTTGATTACTGCATCTTTTCCCATAATCCAAGAGTCAAGGTTTCTTGCAGAATTACCAGAGGCTGCAGAGAGATATGTTGGGTCGATATAGTCTGGTCCCACCTTAAATGGTTGGACTGAATATCCGTTTTTTTTCATTACGTATATTATAGAACAGGTAATGGATGTTTTTCCCACACCGCTTGTTGTGCCTGCAATAACCAGTCTTGGTATCTTGAATTTGTTTGTCATCATTGTGCAGATCAAACACGGCTATACCAATCTTTTTAGCGCTCGATTCTGATTTTGCCTTATGGAAATGCAGGAAGGTCTTGTGATAGTGTATACTGGCAATGGAAAGGGAAAGACGACTGCTGCTTTGGGTATGGCGTTAAGGGCTGTAGGACACGGTTACAAAATTTGTATGATCCAATTCATCAAAGGATCATGGCATTATGGAGAAATGACCTCTTCAAAACGCCTAGAGCCGGAGTTTGAGCTTATAGCCGCAGGCAAAGGCTTTGTAGGCATTATAGATGATAAAACTCCACTAGACGTGCATAAAAAAATTGCACAAGAAGCAGTTCAGCTGAGCAAAGAAAAGATCCTTTCTGAAAAATACGACATTGTTATTTTAGATGAGATCAATTACGCTGTAAACCTTGGACTGGTTGATGTGAGCCAAGTACTTGATTTGATAAAACACAAACCAGCAACATTAACACTGGTTTTAACTGGCAACCATGCAAAAGATGAAGTTATTGATGTCGCAGATTTGGTAACAGAAATGAAGGAGATCAAGCATCCCTTTAAGCGAGGCATCAGAGCTAAAAAAGGAATAGATTTCTGATCAACAACATTAAATTATGTTATTCAAGCCAAAGCTTGCATTGGCTACAGAATCACAAGAGCTTCCAGAAATTGGCGAGATTGTAATTGCAACCGTAACAAAGCTTACTGATCACGGCGCCTACGTAACGCTTGATGAGTACAACAACTTGCAAGGATTTTTGCACGTATCGGAGATTGCACCTGGGTGGGTTCGTTCCGTAAATAAATTCGTCAGGGAGGGAGAAAAAAAAGTTCTACTTGTGAAAAAAGTAAACCCAAGCAGATCCGAAATCGACCTTTCACTAAAGCAGGTATCAAAAGACCAACAAAAGAAAAAACTCTTAGAAATAAAAAGAATTGAGAAAGGCAAAACCCTTTTGCAGGCTGTTAAAGATGCGGCTGCTCTCACAGATAAGGATCTTGAAAAGCTTGAAGATGTAATTTTTTCAAAATATGATTTCGTCTATGACATGTTTTTAGATGTGGTCACAAAAGGTATTGCTGTAATAGATGAACTAAAACTTCCAAAAAAGACTCTTTCGGCAATTGAGGAAGCCAGCACAAAGATCAAACCCCCCTCAGTTGAGATACGTGGGATCTGCGAGCTTTCATGCAACAAACCAGACGGTGTTGAGATTATCAAAAATGCTATTTTGGATTCGATTGGAGACCATGCCCCAAACATAAATGTGACATACATAGGTGCGCCAAAGTACAGAATAAGTGTAAAAGGACCTGACTTTAAAACCGCCGAAAGGATACTTAAACCCGTATTAGACAAAATCCAAAAAACTATTGAAAAAAACACTGGTACCTTTAATTTTGCAAGGGAAGAATCAAAAAAGACCCGCGAAGGTTAGAAATTGAAGTTTCAGATTCGCAAATGTCCCGAATGTAAGAAATACACCCTAAAAGATAGCTGTCTTCAATGTAGCACAAAGACAGTTACGGTTCATCCAGCCAAGTTTTCACCTGATGATAGGTACGCCAGATATAGGATAAGAGAAAAATTCCAAGAAAACGAGCAGAATTAAGGCGAAGAGACCGTTATACTCTTGATCCTTGCACTTTCCCAATCTAGTGGTTGATCGTTTAGATTGGTTTGTAGTGATGCAATCTTGTCTACGACGTCTTGGCCTTCGATTACCTGACCAAAGATTGTATACTGACCGTCCAGCCAGGGCGCATCACCTACCATTATGAAAAATTGTGAGCCTGCACTGTTGATGTCCTGACCCCGAGCCATTGATACCATATACTTGGTATGCTTGAGATCACTTATTTCAGCTGGGATCGTGTAACCAGGTCCGCCTGTGCCCCATGTTCCCGGAGGATCTGAAATTGTATTTGGATCACCTCCCTGAATCATAAAGTCTGGTATTATCCTGTGGAACAGGTTCCCATCATAAAAGTTAGAGTTGGCAAGTTTAACAAAGTTTTCAACTGTCTTTGGTGCTATCTCTGGCTTTAATGCAATTACAATGTCTCCAAAGCTTGTTGAAATGGTTGCAACCTGATTTTTGATTACTGCCTCTGTTGTTTCTGTTTTCGATGCTTCTGGTTCCGTTTGGGTTTGTTGAGGCGTGTAATTCTTGTTTACTTCGTAAATTAGTACGCCGTTAATTGGTCCCGAGCTTGGTCGTGAAAAGCTAGTGGACATGTAGGCTAGCTTTAATGGACCGTTACCATCTTGAGGGAATTTCATATCAAATGTGTAGATAGGGGTAAAGCCTGGAGCAAAAGACGCGGATTGTTTTTGATTTGCCAAGTCTATGTAGGCAAGCGTAGTGTATGGAATCATCTTGCCAAGCATGGTTTCATTCCAAAATTCAGGAGTTGGGCTTAGACCATCTGCATAGAGATATCTTCCAACTGAATAACCCCCTATTCTCATAAACCACTGCTTTTTGCTTTCATCGCCGCCGCCTTGAACAAGGTATAGTGGCGGCTCTTCGCTATTGACGCGTTGGGATGCAACATAAATTAAGACATAGTCTGCATCCAATTCTTGTAGTATTTTCCAAGATTCATCGGGTGTACTAAGAAACATTTGTGCAATCCTTTTAATTTTTGAATCTATCAGTGTTGCATTATCTGCGAGTGATGTTCGTTCTCCAAGTGTCGTTATCCAGTACCCATAGTCCCACCACGCTGCAACTACAGCATCTTCTGGCGTATTTTCCTTAAGCCATGCCATTGCATCAGGCCAGTCGCCTGTTGAAATGGCAAAGTTACTTCCACCATTTAGTATTGTAGGTGGGATGTTTGCACTGTTTACCCAGTTTGCACTCACCGGTACAATGAGTGGCATAAATAGCAGAATCGGAATTATAGCAACGTATGAGATTTTGATTGTTTTTGGGTGTGATCTGGTAAGCTTTTTATTTTCTTTTTTCTCAGGTCTAAAGATTTCTTTTGTTATCATTGATAAGCCCACAGACCCAAGTATTACAAGAGAAAGTGAAGAAAACAGCTCTAACCTAACAAATGCTGAGCTAATGTAAACTCCTAACAATCCTATGATTAGAGCAAACACATGCATGTCGCGTTTTTCGTTGGAAGAACTAAGTAAATTTTTGAAGATTAGCCATACGCCTATTCCTCCAAATATCATAAAGACGGAATTAAACAAAAATGACTGAAAAATCGTCGTCGTAGCGTGCTCTGCTACCGAGTCCACTAAAGGATCTTCTGTGGTCAAAAAGGGATTGATTGCATTTAGGTATCTAAAGCTTGGAAGGCCAAACACTTCTGCTGAGAGGATGCCGACTCCTGCTACGATTATGGCTATTAGGAACAGGCCACTGTTTCGCTTTTTGTGTTCTTCCTTGCTTAGGTTTTGAATAAAGGTGCATGCCACCAGAAAAATTGTGGGTCCTAATAACATAAAGCCAGACGCGTGTGCAAATAACCCAATTCCGGGTCTTTCAAGGGGTGCAAGCGATATTACCAAACCAGCAATAAAAACAGGCACTGCCCACCTCAGAAAGCTGTGGTCCTTTCTTAGAAATGGTAGTGAGATTATGAAGAGACCCAATGGTAGGATAAGGAATTCTGTACCGCCCCATGCCGAAAACGCAAACCCAAGAAATATTCCTCCCCCTATTAACTTGAGAAAAGCAATTCGACGGGATGATGATTTTAATCCACTTAGGAAGAGATAAACTCCCAACAGTCCATAAAAGAGTCCAAGTGGCTCTGACTTGAACCAGCCTATTGTTCCTCTGACAATAACGGGCAACGAAACTGCATAAAGTAATGATGCAAAGAGACCTGCAGTTGTGCCTCCAATCACTCTGACCAAGGCAAAAACAACAATGGCAGTCAAAGAACCAAAGACGACTGGAAAGATTATTGTAAAACCATATAGATCAGAGCCACCTCCAAACGCACCATAAAGTATGGCAGTAGTCACATGTAACATCACTTGTGATGTTGCTGCAACATCCCTACCAGCAGGATACCAACTCATGTTGTCATGCCATGAGAAATATGCTGGAATGCCATTGTCTACAATGAATTTTGTTGCTCTGTAATTGAAAAATGGATCAAATTCGTTTAGCTGAAACCCAAATTCTGCGGGTTGTGATCTGATCATTGCGGAAATTGAAAACGACAAAGAAAGTACACCAATTATTAACAAGTGGTGTAAATGGAATTCAAAATTGCCTACAGAGAATAATTTTTTATTAGAAATCAATCGATTCTTTCCCAGAAACTGTGTTTATTACTCTTTTGTCAAAATTTGTACCTCACAAGAGGTGACCAGTTTTTTGAAGGTCTTGGCGTCGTCTTCGCTTCCCACGATTGTTCCATAATGCATTGGAATTGCAAGCTTCGGTTTTATTTTTTGAACGGCTTTTGCCGCTTCGTTAGCAGTCATCACGTATGTACCACTCACAGGCACAAGCAGGACATCTGGTTTGAGCCCATCCATCTCTGAGATGTTATCAGAGTCGCCCGTATGATAAAATGTAGTGTTGTTGATTGTGACAATAAAACCAACTTTGTTGTCTTCTTTTGGATGAAACGGCTTTTTTGTACCTGGGTTTATTTTGTCGATGTTATAGGCAGGTAGTGTTTTTATTTTTATATTGTTAACTGTTGTCTCTTGGTTTGGAAGCATGCCGATGATTTCTTTGTTTTTTGACTTGATTTGACCTAGACATTCCTTTGCCGCAACTATTATTGTTTTATCGGTGGTTACTTTTTTGAGATCGTCATTACTCAAATGATCAAAGTGATTATGCGAGATTAAGACAATGTCTGCGGAGATCTTTTTGTCAAGCTGATATGGATCAAAACAAACGGTTAGATCATTATGTGTTAATGTGAATGTGTCATGTCCATGCCATCTTATTTGAACACCGTTGTATTCTAGCATATTTTTCACACCGTCTAAAACCAGTTAAATTTTACTGGATTCAAGTATTATTTTGTTGTTTGCTATTGAAATAACAGATCCTCCCTCTTTTTTTATTAAAGATTTTAAACCCTTGTCCATTGTTGCAACAACCCCCCCATGTTTTTTAATATATGATAAGACTGTGGCGTCTGCAAAATTTCCGCCAAGCTCAATTGTTTTGTATGATTTTATAAAATCTAGGGTAGCTAGGGCGACAGTTTTTTTTTCCTCAAGGTCTGATAGTTTGGTCAGTTCAGCTATTACTGTATCTGGCACAACAAACTGAATTCTTCCAATCTCAGTTTCAATCGAGGTGAGGTTTTTGATTCTGTGCGTCGCAAGGTGAATAAGAAAACTTGTGTCGCATACTACTTCAACCAATTACGCCTGCCCCAATCAGTCTCCATCTTTCCTCAATTTTTCTGCTTATGGCAACGTTGCTGTTCTCAAACAGACATACTGGTCTTTTGAGCTGTACGTCGATTTTGCCAGCCTTGACCTTGTTTACTTTGGCAAGGACGGGCGCGGTTCCAATGTTTAGTCTCAGTGATTCACCTGTCTGAATTGGTGTAACCTTGACATCATTTATTGTTCCAACCGCCGAATCAAACAGGTTTACCTCAAGTTGTGCCAAAGCAGAGTTTTCCGGTAGTGTTTCTGGCTTGCCTATGACAGAGCCAACGAATGAGTCACTCCTCGTCAGAGAAGGATCGAGTTTTGTTCCTATGGCAACAAGACCACCCGGTTTGACTTGGTCTACAATTCCTGCCGCCGTTCCCAATGAGACAATTCGTGTTCGTATTGGTTCATAGGTATTCTTTTTTGGATTAAGAATTCCTGGCTTTATTTCGATCTCTTCACCAACCGAAAAAGTTCCCTGTGTGAGACTTCCGCCAATCACGCCGCCTTTGATGTCTTTGATTTTTGTACCCGGCTTGTTTACATCAAAGGATCGCAAAACGTGCATTACAGGATCTTTTGTTTCGACTCGTTTTGGTGTTGGAATTGCGTCTTCGATGGCTCCAATTAGTGCATCAATGTTTAGTTGAGATTGCGCCGAGATTGGAACTATTGGAGATTTGGCAGCCTTTGTACCTTTGACAAATTTTACAATATCAGCGTAATTTGCCGTGGCATCTTTGTATGAAACCAAGTCGACTTTGTTTTGGACAATTACAATTTGCTGGATTCCCAAGATTTGAAGGGCCAATAGGTGTTCTTTTGTTTGTGGTTGAGGCACTTTTTGGTTTGCCGCAACAAGCAACATAGCACCATCCATCAAGGCTGCTCCTGAAAGCATGTTTGCCATAAGGCTTTCATGACCTGGGCTGTCCACAAAACTGACGACTCGTGTTAGCTCGCTTTCCTTACTACAATTAGGACATTTTGGCGTAGTTGAATAACCAAGGGGGGGTTCGCAGTTTTTACATTTGTAAAAGGCAGCATCAGAATACCCCACGCGGATTGTGATTCCCCGCTTTAGTTCCTGGCTGTGAACGCTGGTCCACTGGCCGGTAAGTGCTTGAATCAAAGTGGTCTTGCCGTGATCTACGTGACCTGCGGTACCAATGTTTACACAAGGTTGGTAACCATATTTTTTTACATACCATTCAGGTAAAGTATCACGCCAGTGCATCGTTAAATCTCAAAAAGTCAGGTATGTTAAGTTATGCCTTTTCTTTGTTTTCTGCCGGAGCTTCTATTTTGAGCTCACCATCGTAAGCGCAGTTGATCTGATAGATTTCTTCTGAAATTGTATTGCCTCTGATCAATCGCCTTCGTCGTTGTCCTTTTTCTACCGTTTGCAGACCAACACCTTTTGATAACAAAACTGGTTTTCTTGCAGAACCATAAATGTCAGCTCTCATTGGCATGCCGGATTTGTCGCTTCCGCCAGTGATTTTGATCTTTCCTGTCAAACCAACTACGGTGGCATCAAGCTCATTTCCAATATGAAGCCCAATTAGCGCATTAGCTTCTCTGTCCTTTAGTTCCTTTGATAGGGATTTTCCTTTTTTGTCAGATATTGTTAGCTTAAAGTTAGCCAAGTATTGCTCCAAAAATTTGAGCAACTAATTAATCTTTGGACAAACTCTTTAAGCTTGATCTGCGTATTTGAATAGATGAAAGACGAGGTCACATGTCCACGCTGCAACAAGAGGATGGTTGACATGCAAGCATGTCATATGATTTGCACTAACTGTGGTGCACACCTTGATTGCTCAGATAAGGGTTCCTTTTGGTAACCTACAGTCCAGGTCTTTTTGGAAGGTAATCGGCTGCCATGTTAACGGCTCTGTCTTTCATAATTTCCAGATAACTTTCATAGTCTGTTTCAAAGTTGCAGTGAGGACATTTTACAAATTTTATCTCCTCGTCTAAGACGGCTGTTCTTTCACACTGCGGGCATTTGGCATCCATGCTCTCTATAGGCTTTGAAACTATATAATGCTAGTTTCAAAAACTCGATTTGTGCGGTGTTAGTCTAGCCCGGCAGGACGTCAGCTTCCCAAGCTGAAGGTCGCGGGTTCAATTCCCGCACACCGCACCTATAGCTCCTTTATGGCCTGTAGGATGCCTCCCCTGTCCTTTGCATTTGGGGTGAACTTGAGATAGTTATGCAGGTCTTGTTTTGCTTCACTGTTTTTCTTTAATTCCAGTAATGCGATTCCACGATTTTTGTAAATTGGTCCAAAGCGAGTGGGGTTGATATCAATTGCATGTGTATAATATGATACTGCTCTTTCATACTGTTTTGTCTTTAGATAATAATTACCAAGACCACGATATGCCAAAAAACATCTTTTGTTGTAATCAATGCTTTGTTCATAAAAGTGGATACATTCAGAGGAATTTTTTTCATTATAGATTCCTCCAAGAAGGCACAAAGCGGTTGAATTTGTCTTGTCCAGAGTTATTGCCTCCTTTAGGGCTTCGATTGCCTCATTGGTTTTGTTTTGGAGATTTAGCTTCTCTGAAACAAAGCATAATCGGTTGGATTTTTCTCTTGATCTGTTCTCAACTTTAATGGTACTTATAATGTCGGTGGGGGCTACAAGTATCAATAATCTTCCATCTTCTTCCCAAAGTCTGTCAAACTGTTTTTCTGGAATGACTCCTATCTGATCTGGTTGTGGTAGATAGTGAATGATTGATTTTTCTTTTTCATCGTAGCCAGAAATTACAGAGGCATGTTGCACCGTTTCAAACAAGCCTGGTAAGATAACGATTGGCGGGATTCCCATATCAATTATCTTTTTTAATTCAGCAAGTGAGGAGTGAAGAATCAGACTTCCGAGGTTGTGTCGTTCCGCAAGTTGTATACCCTCAATGAGAATACTTCCTCGTACGTTAGGGTATTTTTTTGCAATCTCTTTTGCTTCGGCTATTGGTAGATTAACATTCCAATATTTTGACACAGCACTTACTGCTAGTGGCAGGCAGATGTTTTCTTCACTTACTGGAGGGAGTAAAAGCTCATGTTCACCCATCGATGTGACAGTATTATTTTGTTATTAAAACCAATCAAAAGGCGGTAAATCTTTCAATTATAGATAAACCGTCTTTTGACATTTCTGGATGGAACTGTGTACCAAATATCATAGAATCTCGATATTGGATTATTTCATAGTTAGTCGTCTCCGATTTAGCAAGCTGTACCAACGATTTTCCTAGCCGCGATATCTCATAGTTGTGGCTTTGATACGCCTCAATTATTCCACTGCATAGTGGATTCTCGGCTACGACTGTAACTTGGTTTGTTCCTTTTTGTGTTGCCTGCATTCTTCGTATAGCGCCACCAACTGTTAATGCAAGAATTTCGGCCCCATAGCAGATACCCAATAATGGTTTTTTTTCAGAAATCGCGTGCTGGATTATTTTGGAGTTAACTGCATTCATTTCCTTGTTGTTTTGTCTTCGGCCAGACAAAATAAATGATGAAAATTTGCCCAACTCAGAAAGCATGACTTTGTCAAATGACAGAATTCCAAAATCAATGTTCTTTTTTGAGAAAAGAAATTGAATGACATTTTTTGTATAAACAGAGCCGTTATCAACCACTAGTAGCATGTATGCCTTACTTGCCTACTTCAATTGATATGTAGTGAAGTTCAGGTATATTGTCAATTACAATTATTGTGCCAACGTTTACAGTGTCAGCTTCCTGCCACATGATAACACGTTTTGTCTGCGATGTGACAAAGTCATCTATGAATTTGTTTAGTAGTTCATTTGTTGCCTCAACATCAGACTGACTAAACAATGAGATCTCGCCTTCTTTAAAGGACAATGGAATTTGAAGAGATGTGGGTGTTACTATCTCGATCCCTTTTTCTTCAAATATTGATTTTATTTGCTGCAACCTCGTGTTTTTGTCAAATTCGACCTCTCCTACTGGTACTGTGGGAGCAACGACTCCTGAAAGTTCTCGCAGGAATGCATCAAATGCATCTTGTTGGGTGTTTCCAAGGCCAACATAATATTCACCTGTAAATGCTGCACCCACTGCGGCAATTGTACCTAGCTGAGCAACAACTCCCCCGCCAGAGCCTGCTGTATAAACTGGGATAAAGTAAACATCGTGATTACCGACCCTGTATAAAATGTTGTCACCAATTCGTGGAGTTCTTAGAAGTGTTTTTAGCTGTGCAAAGTCGCTGTCCTTGTCTAATGCTTCACGTACAGCGGTTGGACCGATTAATTTTGTAGTCGAATTTAATGGGACTTCATAAAATTGCATGTTTCCTAGAGTGGGTAGATCATTTTCTACAATCATGTATCCTGAGAGGTTTCTTCCTTGTGAACCCCTTAGCTCCAACGATAGAAGACCCAAAAACTTGGTGCTATCAAAGCCCGGCGGTTTTGCCTCGATATAGTAGGCGTCCAGATTAGCTGGAATTTCGAAAAACTCGTTTGCCTGGATGAATGTTTCAATGTCTGTCACATGGTAGATGTTAAACATCTCCGTCTTCCATGTGAAGAGCTCTTGTGGATATCTAATCTGTGCATTTAGCCAAGAAGGTATTGGATTAATTCTGTCGCCGTATTGACTTTCTAATATTTTTGCAAAAAAGTTATCACCGTATTTTAGTAAAGTAATATCTCCATTATAGGTATCAACCAATGCAAACCCAACAAGACGCAGATATGGGTTTCCCATAGACCATGGGACGGCGTGCGTGTCAAATCCAACAATTAAGGGAACCAACCAGTAGGTGTTTTTTCCATCAGTTACGGGATAAGAATCCAGTTTTTGCCCAAACAAATTGTACAGAAAATAGGGGTAAAGCAATTCCATTCTGTCTTGGGCATCCTTGTATCGCATTGCATGAATTGGAGTTGTAGGATATGACAAAAGAAAGTTTGGCTCAAAGATCCAGCTTAATGGTGGGGCAACAGCCACTCCTCCTCTTCCTGAATAAAATGCGTTATTTAGTTCCGTACTAATGCTGCCCCGTGTTGTTGGATAGGCAGACCATGTCTGCTCAAAGAGTCCGCCCTCTCCATAGTAAATCGCTCTTTGTGAAAATAAGCTACTGCTATCTGTTACTTGACCAGTTGTTGCCTCAAGAGTAAGAAAGCCATTTGGAACATGAGTATACACCAAATGCTCATTGTACCACCGGTTTTCCAGACTCACAGTTGAGGGAAGAACCGGTTTCATAGATACGGTCCAGTACAGCGTGTTATTGAATCTCAGTATGTCGTTATCCTGAAATTCGATATATGGTATTAGACCTATTTCTGGCTTTAATTTTGCAGCCGCTGCCTCCCAATCCCATATTCGTATTGAGTTTAATACATCATTATTTTGTTGTATGTAGTTTTTGATATTGTTTGGAGAAATCGATGTCAGGGTAACTTCATTTGTAGTGATTTTGATCTTGTCTAGCTCCCCCAAATACCGGTTAACTTCGATTTGTTGTTGCGTATATGGTCCAAGATACTCTATCTTACGAGTGTCTGCAATGCTGTTGTTTACAGCCATAATAGAACCAGCTATGATTCCAATTGCAATAAGCGTAAAGACTCGGATGTAAATGTCCCGCTTTATTGGGTGTGTAAGAACTTTTGATCTAACCTTATCAAGAATTGAGAATGCGATCAGTGCAAGACCTGCAGCAAGTGTCCCACCTATTACGTATCGGGTGTTGTAATCGATCTGTTCTATGAAAAACATGTTTATTCCAGCCCAAATTATGCCGATCCCAATTACTGCTTCAATTGTAGATACGTAGTTTAGGAACTTTGGCTTTCCCTGTGAAGAGTCTGCTATGTAGGATGTAATTACCTTGACAATAAAATGTAGGCCAACGTAGATTGCCAGCCTCATTCCAATCACCCCAAGCAGTGGAGGTACGAGTATGGTAAGTGCTGGAACAAGCGAGATCACGGTTTGAGCGGTGTCTGTTGAAAATGGTGTGTTAAATGGCAACGCAAAAAGACTTGGTAATTTGTCGACTCCTAAATCGTTGCCTTCCATCATGTAAACAAGTGCAATGCCAAACATGATGTTGACAAAAAATGCGCCAAAGAGAAAGACCTTGGTGATTTGCCAGATAACAAACTGAGGAACACTTAGTTTGTAGTCTCGAAAACTCGGGATGTTCCTTGAAACTGGATCGTGCGTGGACCTGTTCAAAAATGTAATTACAACATGAATAGAGTACCACACAATTGAGGAACGGTTCTTCATGTCAACGTTAACAAGGGCAATAGCAGAAAGAACAAGAGCAGAAACAATAGAGTAGTAAAGTGGTTTTGTGAACAGGTCGCCAAACTCGGCCATATTCATTGAGAGGATAACGCCTTGGTTTCCGACTATTGCCAGAACGATTATGCCAATAGCTGCGATTATACCTAGGCGTATGTACTTACCGGCATCCGGTTGTGGTGCAGTAGATTCAGTAGATGAACTATACAAAATCAAATTTGTTCCTTTGTGGACAAATTAATGTCTTGGGGTGGTTCCATCGTGGTTGATACTCAATGAGACTGGTTTGTGGGCATGGCTAAGTTGAGGTAGCACATCCTTTGCAGATCATATATACTGCCGCATATTTTGGAATCGTGATTTGTTCTTTTTTGTAAGGACCAAATTTTTTGTTTTTTAAACGAAATTCAACGGGGCAATCTGCCAAAACGGTAACTTTGTCATCATCTACAAAACATGCATCAGTAGCTGGATTGAACTTTGGGATATCACTACAGAGGGTTTTTGCAAGACCGCTTTTGCTGTTTATTGTGCCTCCTAGCCGGAATATTCGGTGCACATCGATTGTCACGTTGGGATCAATCTTTACTCCAATCTGCCTTTGAATCTCATCCAGTTTCTTTTTGAATGCAACATATCCTTCAGAGATGATCTCCCTTGAGGCATTTGTCTTGTTTGATTTTGAACCAAAGATCTGCTTTGAAACACGGCCAAGCCAGCCCTTGTCGTCAATATCAACAAATGTAGATTTTGCGAAATTGGATAGTTTTGCGCCAAAAGTTTCTGGCAGTGCCCCTTTAAACATCAAATAATCAACCAGCTCTGCCCTTTCCCTTGATTCTAATTTTTCGTAATTTGAGTTTGAGATATGAACATGAAAACCCTCGTTGCCAGAAAAGTAGATGCGGATGTCTTCTTTTTTTATTCCAAGATCATCTTGTAAAATATTGATTAGTTTTTTTACCTCGCTTTTTGCTGCCGCCATGCAATCTTTGCACAGGACAGATGCCGTCTCATATTTAGTTGAATTGCATTGTGTGCACTGTTCATGATTTGAAAAAACATTTGCACAGTTTGAGCATTTTTTGAGTGTGTGGTTTACTCTGCAGGGAAGGTTTAGGTCCTTTGCATCTATATCAAAAATGAGATCTGCATCCTGCCAGTCCTTTTCTGCCATTGGGAGATTTGGAAATGAATAGCGTGCGTTTGAACAGTACACATCCGAAGGAACTTGCGTCATCAAAAGCAAATGTAGATCCTTATCAGATTTTAGCGAGATGTGTCTGTTCATACCTGAATTAAATTTTTGATATCCAAATTCTCGCTTTTCTGGGTTTTGAGGAGTATGAATGAGATCAAAATGTTCAAAATAATATTTTTTGAATGACTCCTCTACTAGTTTTACGTCTTTTTCAAGCATTGGATATCTTTTTCCTTCCAAATTGTAATGGATTGATAATGTTGCTGCACTCTGGTATGGCAAAACAAAGATTCTCACTTTTTAGCTTTTCACATGATGGGCAAGAATATTTGGTTCCACTTCCAAAGTTTCCAGCAAGGTGTTTGAGCTGGTAAAGTGTTATCTTTTCATTGTAATCAGGTGCATTTTTGAACAAAGGTGCAATCTCCTCAATTGTTTGACCTTTGTTCAAGAGATACGTAGCAAGCATGAATCTGCCTGAGTGTGGAAGGTTTTCTCCCTTGTTGAGAACCTCGATTGCGTGCTTTATGCAGGGAGGATATTCTGTTGTTTCTATAAATTGCACCGAGAATTTTTTTGCCAGAGTCACAAGATCAGTTATTGGTTTTTTAAATGAGTCTGGAACCATTGGAATATTTGCAGATTGAATTTTTGAGCTG
>CAZLSK010000012.1:0-18412 GCA_964562075.1 uncultured Candidatus Nitrosotenuis sp. | reverse complement strand
CCTCATTAAATACCGCAAGCCAAGACATCGACAAAAGTGTAGATGCTATATCAAACTCCGTTAAAAACATGGAATCAGCATCGCTTCAACTTAACTCTCTTTTGTTTCCAATCGTTGCATCGATTGCGGTAATTGTAGCTCTGCAGATAGTGATTCTTGCTAGGCGAAGATGATTTTAACTAGACACGCCGACCAATTGGCAGAACTCTAATAATGATTATAGTCAACACCTTGATATGCTCAAAAAAACAATCGCAACAGTATCATGCACTTTACTCTTGTTTTCAGTTTTTTCAAACTCTTATGGTTACATGGAAAATTACGACAACAGAATCATACTAAAGCCAAAAATTAATCAAGTCCCAGAAATAGTGACGATTCCACCAAGCACAATTGAGGATCACAAGATTTCACGCTATCTTGTCTTTGGTCACGGTTCAATAAGTGACATAAACGAATTGGCATCAAAACCACTTTCAAGTGTTAGCTCTGATCACGGGTTTTTCTCAGTTGTTGTTTTGTCAGAACAATCCGCAGCCACACTTGGCACAAAAGGATACTCTGTAATCAAAGATTTTCCACTCGAGTTTCACCAATCACAAAGCCAACCGCTATTTTCAGAAATGGATCAGATCCGCGAATTCACCGGCTCAGAGCTGGCACAAATAAAATACAACTATACCGGCAATGGCATCAAAATCGCAATTGTTGACACTGGAGTCGACTTTTCAAACCCAGATATGCAAGGCTCGATAGCAAGAGACCAAAACAATCGACCAATAATGATAGATCCGGATGGACAGGGTTTAGTAATTACAAACGCCACCTTTGTTGCAAACATTAAGTACGGCGTGCTAGAAAACACCACAAAACTCTTCGTTGAAGAAAAAGCCAAATCCATTTCAAAAAACGCAACCTCAACAGTCTATATAACAAAAAACGGCGTCTTTTTGAACCTAAAACAGAAAGGAGACGGCACACCAATCGCAATTTACAACTCGTTTTTTCCAGCTAGCGGACCCTCACCTGCGTTTAACGGAACCATAGTGGATGATTACAAAATAGGCAAGACCAACCGAGATTACATCAGGTCTGCAAGCGGCCTGTACCACTTTGGAATAATATACCAGGGTGCCATCTCGGGCCCATTTGCAAGCGTCCAGGCTGTGCCGGTTTTGGTAGTTGATTCCCAAACGCCCGGTCTCTATGACACAATAATTGCAGACATGTCTACCTCTTGGAAGGATTATACAAGATTCGATCTAAAAAGGGGCGAAAAACCAAACTATGACTTTGACTTTACCGACGAAACACCAATGAGGCTTGGCGAGGGTAAAGAATTTCTTGTCTATGATTTTGACAAAGATGGAAATCTAGACTATAGCGCAGGAACCGTCGGTGCACAGGTTCTTGACGTTTACGGCGTTGTTGCGCAAAACAAATCCAACATCGATAAAATTCTCAAAGCAACAAACGGCACCCTGTTACCGGGCATCGATCCTGACGGAGACTTTTTTGGTGTAATGTCTGACTTTGTTGGTCATGGTACCTCTGCTGCTGCATCAATAGCATCAAAAGGAGCTCAGCAGTATGATATTTACAATAACACAAAAAAATACACGCTACCAGGTGTTGCAACCGGTGCAAAAATAATTCCAATCAAGGCACTCTGGTTTGGTGATACAGTATACGGCTGGTTGTGGGCAGCAGGATTTGATAACAAAAACAGCACGTGGACTTTTTCTGGAAGACCTCGAGCAGATGTTATCTCAAACAGCTGGGGCATCTCCAACTTTCCCTCCCTTCAAACATCGCCAGGAATTGACATTTTGTCATTGATAACAGATGTATTGTCGGTACCACAATCAATTGATGCGAGATATCCCGGCGTTACGATTGTTTCAAGTGCAGGAAACGCTGGCCATGGTTATGGCACAGTTGGTCTGCCAAATGCCGCCTCCTTTGGGATCACGGTTGGCGCAACAACAAACAATGTCTACGTTGGGTATGGGGCATTTAAGGACCAACCAAGATTTGGCAACACTACTGCGCATGCAAATGAGCTGGTTGATTTTTCAAGCAGAGGACCAACCATAATTGGAGATCCAAAGCCTGACCTTGTCAGCACAGGTGCGTACGGATTCACACCAAAAAACGTTCTAAAAACAAACAAGGACTCTAAAGCAGAACCGTTTTCATTATTTGGTGGAACAAGTATGGCAGCCCCCCTTACAGCGGGCTCTGCCGCAATTCTGATGGAGAGTCTTAAGACAAAAAACCAAGACTATGATCCATTTACGATAAAAAATATTTTGATGTCAACTGCAACAGATCTTCAAAACGACGCTTTTACACAGGGCACAGGGCTTGTCAACGCCTACAAGGCGGTTCAGTTTGTTGAGCAAAACGATGGAATCTTTATTGTTTACAACAACTCGACATATCAAAACATTAAAAAAATTCTTGATATACCAATTGCAAATCTAAACTCAACTACGATTGGCCTTGATGAGTTCAAGCTGCCAGAAAGAAACTTTCAGCAAACAAGCTGGTTTGCAGGAAGACTTGAGCCAGGTGAGCGGAGCTCCACATATTTTACAATTGAGAACCCAAGCAACCGTACACTTTTAGTCCAAATTGAACCACAACAATTACAGCTAGTCAAAAAATCTGAATTCAATTCCACTACCAAACCAAAACTCCAAGATCCTCTCTACAATAAAACGGGAACGTATCGGCCTGACTATATCAAGCTCACAGATGTAAAACAACACCCAACCCTTTCTTCATATTACGAAAATGCGACAATCCCAGAGGATGCTTCATTATTGGTATTAAATCTCAATTTCGCTTTTAGTGATTTTCTAAATAAAACTGAAAAACAATACGCATCAGACACTAAAATAGCATCACTTTACCTCTACGACTGGGCCGACAAAAACAACGATAACAATGTCACAAGCAACGAGCTATCCATGGTAAATCGTGGTGGCTCGTGGGGGACCGTGCAGGAGTTGCGTGTATCAGAGCCAAACTCCAAGTTCGAAAACACACCACTTGTAGGCGTGTATCCAGTTCCAACAAGGTACTCGTACTGGCTTGGCGAGCTAAAGGAAAATGCAACTGAGATGAATTATTTGCTTTCTGCTAGCTACTACAAAAAGAAAGACTGGCAAGACATCTGGCTTGATACAAGAGAGCTTGAAATTCCACCATTAAGCTCAGACAAAGTACTTGCGACAATTACAATTCCAAACGACATCAAGCCCGGCTCATATCAAGGATTTCTCACATTCAAAGGACAAAATCATACAGTCAACGCTCCGGTTTCATTTGCAGTTACTACTCCAATAAAACAAAAAGACAAGCTCACAATAATTTCTGGCGCTCAAGACTCTGACATACTTTATGGAAACGGATACGTAAAGGGAGCATTTGACATGGTGAATAGGTACAACGCAGGAGACTGGCGACATTATTATTTTGACATCAAAGATTCCACAATTAACGCTGCATCAGTTGATATCAGCTGGAAGGATCCTGACACGAATTTTTCTGCCTTTATTGTTGATCCGCAGGGCAGAATAGTTCAGACAAATGCTCCTCCTGGAGTTTTTGGACAGTTCTTGGACTGGCCTACCTCTGACTGGCTCGGCGCCTCCTTGTTCAGTGAGGGAGGTGGATTTTATCCAGTAAAAAACAAAGATGCAACATCAACTTTGTTGTATGCACCAATCAATCAGACAGGAACATACACGCTACTTTTACACTCTACGTTGTTTGGAGGACAGTCAACAACCGAACCGTTTTCTGTAATTGCAAGATTTTCCACAGTACTTGAAGACAACACACCACCAACTATAGTATTTCCAATATCTGACTTTGTCAGTGGTGGTGACATAATACCGCAGATAACAGATGAAAGCGGCTTTACAGTCAAATATTATCTTGATGATGCAGAAATCAGCTTCAACAGCACAACCTTGGCTTTAGTTGATGAGGGTTCCCACCACCTCAGAATAGAGGCGGTAGATGATGCTGGAAACACATCCACGCAATTTTATTCGTTTACGGTAGATAGAACTGCACCAGAGATTATCGTAAAATCACCTCTTAACAACACAAAAATCTCAGACAAACTCATAATTGACTTTACAATTGAAGAGGAAAACCCAGCTTACGAGCAGACCATGATATTCTTTTCTGATAAAATAATACAAAATCAAACTAGTATGGAACTCGATGTTTCAAACTATACAGAAGGTCCGTATGGTCTTGTCATCTCTGCAAAAGACAGAGCCGACAACAAGGCTCAAAAACTAATTTCCTTTGAGATTGGCAAAACTCCAACCCAAGGTTTGATGCAGCCCACTCAAATCAAAACCGAACCTGATCAAAACCTTATTTTCTTGGTATTGGGGGGCGTTGCTGCGATCGGAGTTGCTGCCGGTGTCTTCTTTGCTAGCAGGTCACGAAAATCACAAAAACGCTGAACTAAGGTTTATATGAAAACTGACGGGTACGTAGCTTAAATGTCGCAAGGGGATAGTATCAAGCCAAGTACACTATCCAGAAGGGATTTTCTTAAATTAATGGGCGCAGCAGGCACCGCACTTACTTTTGCCCCCTTTGTAGAGTGGGGAAAATTCATGCCAAACCCAGACACTGCCAAGCTAGAAAAGGTTCCAGTAATTTTGCCCGATGGGAACCAAGCAAATGTTAACACCTTTCCAGTGAATCACGCCGAGGTCATCACATATCCAAAAACCGGAGACAGGGTACTGGATGAGGAGGCATTCAGAAAGTGGCAGTTCATCAGACTTCCTGAGGAGCTGGGTGGTGGCAAAAGCGATGCCAACGCATTTAGGGTTTACAGCATGGTTTGTTTGCATTTGTGGTGTCTTTGGAAGTATTGGCCACAAGAAGGCAGAAAAAGAGGCGAGTGTCCATGCCATGGAAGCATGTACAATCCACTTACGGGAACTGCCTTTGTGGGACCGGCATCTCTTCAGGCGCCGCCATCAAATACGCTTGCAAAACTTGATCTGGAAGCAGACGCACAGGGAAACCTTTGGATCCTGCCTGCAAAGTGGGGACCAAACGATAATGGAGTAGTGGGGTATGGCCGTTTCGTTAAGTAGACGCACAGGAGCGGTCAGCTTCTTTTACTGGCTCTGGGATGGACTCGAAAGAACCATCTTTACAGGAGTCAAGTTCTCATTTCCATCAAGATTTGTAAGTCCGTTTGGATTCTTAGGGATGCTGACCTTTGTGGTCTTTATAATTTTGGGAATCTCGGGTGCGCTTTTGATGTTTTATTATTTTCCGATTCTTGACAGGGCTTGGGATAGCGTACAAAAAATCAATGATGTCGTTCCGTTTGGTTTTCACATACGAAACATACACTACCACGGCTCTAACGCAATGGTGCTTTTGGCAATTTTGCACATGTACTACCAGTACTTTTCTGGGCGTTACAAGATAAGAAACGAGATCCTCTGGGTGACCGGAGTAATCTTGGGAACGGTAACCATTCTTGAGGCATTTACAGGATATGATATCATCTTTAGCGAACGAGCTGAGCTTGCAATCAGTATTGCAGCTTCGCTTACAAACTCTATTCCAATCATCGGGCCAACAATCAGGGACGCAATGTTTGGTTCAGGATTTACCGATTTCATTCTGAGGTTCTATACTCAACATGTTTTCATTTTGCCAATTGTGATGCTTGGCCTGATGGCAGTTCACTTTCCAAGATTTCTGGTCTTTGATGTACCAATGGTCATGGCAATCTCTGGTGCTATTCTGATCACAGGTGGTGTCTTTCCAATTGATATGGGCTTCAAGTTTGAGCCAACCGTGCCGCCAGGTATCACGGTGCCCGAGTGGTACCTCACAGGCCTGTACGCATTTCTTAGGACGCAATACGACAAGTTCGTAACAGGTGTGCTGTGGCCAGGTCTTTTCATAGGCTCGCTTTTGCTTACGCCGTTTATTGACAGGTACAAAAAGTTCTCTTGGAAGGACCGTCCTATTATTACAGCAATCGGAATAACGGGAATTGCCCAAATCATGGTCACCACGTACTGGGGATTCTACATTCCACCAGATACAACCATTCCACTCGTACAAAGGCTGGTAATTGACCCAATCTTCTTCTATCTGGTTATGATACTGCTGGTGCCACTTGGCTTTGGCTTTAGCTACATGATGGTAAAGATGGCC
Organism: uncultured Candidatus Nitrosotenuis sp.; assembly: GCA_964562075.1. Classification (GTDB taxonomy): domain Archaea; phylum Thermoproteota; class Nitrososphaeria; order Nitrososphaerales; family Nitrosopumilaceae; genus Nitrosotenuis. The sequence goes on along the minus strand of CAZLSK010000012.1, from coordinate 12,187 downwards.
CAAGAGGCAGAGCGCAAAGCCAAGCTCAACAAGGAAAAGGGACCAAAGAAGGTAGCTGAGATAAACCTCTCACAAAAATGGCTTAACTGGATTATAGTGGGACTGATTGCATTCCAAGTGTACCTAAACATTGCTGCATACAATGCAGCCTTAACTGGCCTTAACAACCTCTCGCTGTTCTTTACAGGATTGATATTGATTGTCTTTGCAGGCCTCTTCCATGTATACCGATACGGACTGAGCGAGGCAAAAAAGCCACCCCCACCTCCACCTATCCCTGCACAAGAGCCAGCACTTGCAAAGAAAAAACCAGCAGAGCTTAAACCAGAGCAACCAAAGGAGCTTCCAAAAGAGGCACCAATAGCCGAGGCTCCAAAATCAGAAAAACCTAAAACAGATGCATAGAAAAAATTCTAATGCACAAAGAAGCTTTATAAGACTTTTACAAACCACAAAAAAACGTTGAGCACCAAACCAACATCAAGTCATGCATATGGAATTGGAATCATAGCAATGATTGTTGGTGTTGCGGTTGGGGTTGGATACTACCAGCTATACTATCTCCCAGAATCTCTGGCAAAACCCAAGGTCTCTGAGGAAATACTAGAACCTGCATTCATTACTGAAATAAAAATAATCAAAGGTTCTGCCAATGCAGAACAAAAAGACAACTTTGTTCCAAAGCTTGTAAACATACAGCTTGGTGTCGATAACCACATCAAATGGACAAATGAGGATGACACCGCACACACGGTAACACCCGACCACAGAATGGCAGACTCGTACAGCGGAGACTTTGGTTCACCTGGTGTCGTAAAGCCAGGCGATACATACGAGTTCCTCTTTACGGAACCGCACGAAATCGATTATCACTGCGAGCCACACCCATGGATGAAGGGCAAGCTGATAATCACAAAGCAAAGATTCTAGGAATACTTTGCAAACAAAATATCGCTTTCAATTTCCTTGTGTTGTTCAATTATTGATGCTCGAAACTTGATATCGTGCGTCTCTTTTGGCTCAAAGGTAATCATCGCGGTAAACTCCGCCTTGTTTTGGGGCATGCCGTCCCTGCTTATGAACAAGCGGGAGCTCCGCTGAGAGATTTTTTTGCCATTGCACGAAGTAAAAAGCATCAGCTCATTTGAATTGAGGATTTGCGTATTTAGAACGACACTGTCGTAATTGCCAGAATAATTAACCATAATAACTCCCTTTATCTCAGAGTTTGGCTTGATGTTGGTATCTTCCAGCTTTATCTGAATATCTTTTAACAACATTCCGATCTGATTTTTAACTTTTATAAAATAATATGCTATGGTCTATTGTTCCTGCCATACAGATTTTTGTGATCATCAATGCGGATTATCGGAATTTGCCAATTCCATGAGAATTCTTCTAAAACCTTCATTTACAGCTTTATCTGATTTGAATTTCTTTAGTTTCCTTTCTACATGTAGGAGCTAGAATCTATTTACCACAAAACTCAGTCTGAAAGAGTTTCATCGATATGTTTTAGATATTCATCAACATGCATTCGAAAATCAAATTCAAAACATTGGATCAAGATGAGTATTATACATTTGATTTAAGCGAAAATTTGAAAATTTTAAAATCTGAACACAAAGCGGGCCAGAAGGGCTTCGATCCCTTGACCACTGGATTAGAAGTCCAGCACTCTATCCATGCTGAGCTACCGGCCCAAGAATTTCACAAATTGTTGGCATTTTAAAGGTATTCACCATTTTTTTTGATTGGATTCTCTTATCAGCTTGAAAAGAAATTGCTGGCAGTATCCTGCATAGGGACCAAAATATTCAACAAGCTGCTCATGCAATGTCTGATATTTTTTATCAGTCAATGTTTTTCCTTCAAAAGAAAATTTTCCCGGATAATAATTCTGTATACTACGTATTGTCCATCTATCGAGTGGAAATGCATCAAGTTTTTCAAGCGAAAATAACAAGATGCAATCAGCCACCTTGTTTCCAATTCCATCAACTGCAAGCAAACTTGTTTTTGCAACATGATAGTTTGTTTTTTTCAAAAAATCAAAATCAATTTGGTTTTGCATTATGGCAAGAGCTGCTTTTTTTACAAACTTTGCACGGTATCCTAGACCGCAAGACAACAATTCTGTCTTTGTTGCACTGGCAAGTTCTTCCATCCGAGGAAAAAGAAAAAACTCTTTTCCTTCGAATATGACTTTTTTGCCAAACTTTTTTGAAAGTCGCTGCAATGTCAGTCTTATGTTTTGGATGCTGGAGTTTGAGGAAACAATAAACGAAATATAGCACTGGAAGGGGTCTTGCCGTAGCAACCTCAGGCCTGCAAACCTTCTGACCGCTTCCCTAATTATACTGTCCTTTGAGATGGTCCTGATAACCTTGCCCATATTGTCTTCTTGCCTGAATAAATCATACTCGTTTTTCCGATACGAGGCAACCTGCAAAGGGTTATCCTCATCAACTGCTAACACATCATCGCCATTGATGCCGTACCACCTTTTGCCAAATTTTTGCCATAAAAATACCTGGCCGCTGTTTATTGTGTGCTCGACGTTGATCTTTTCAATGCTAGATTGCAATTACATCGCCTAATTGCGGAGCATGTGCATCAAAGCCAAACCTTTCGTGTATCTCCTGGGCAAATTTTACGCACGCCTGTCCATCGCCGTGGACTGTCAAAACCTTTGGATTTCCCTTTATTTTCTTTACCAGATCAAATAACGCCCCACGATCAGAGTGGCCAGAAAACTCAAACTGTCGTACCTGTGCTTCTGCCTTTTTCTCTCTTCCCTGAATCATCACCTTTCCTGTCTCTAGCAACTTTCTTCCAGGTGTTCCCTCTCCCTGATACGATACAAGGGCAATTCCATTTTTCTTATCAAATGCCAGCTCTTGCAAATAAAAGACTGCGTTTCCACCAACCAGCATCCCTGCAGGTGAAATCACAACACAAGGCTCGTTGAGTGCATTTTTTCTTTCGCGATGATTTCTAATCCACGTTGTGTTCTCAATTGCATCAACGAACACATCATAGTCTCTTAGATATTCTGGATGCTGCAACAATATCTCATTTACACTCAATGCCATCCCATCCATTACTATTTTGTGCTTGAACTTGGCATTTTTGAGCACACACGCAATCTCTTGTGATCGTTCAACGGAAAATGCAGGCACAAACAGCTTTCCTTTTTGATCAAGGATCTCGTTTGCAAACTCGACAAACTTTTCTTCTGCCTCCTGTCTTGGCATCTGATCCGTCTGAGAGTAGGTGCTTTCAGTAATCAGCAGGTCGACTTCGCCAAAATCCAAGTCTGCCTCACGAAGCATCCTCGATCCGCGAATGTTGATGTCTCCTGTATAAAAGAGGCGCTTGTTTTCCGACTCGACTAAAACGGTGCTTCCCCCAACTACATGCCCAGAATCACGCAGCTCAAATGACGAGTTGCCAAGCCTTATCTTTTCTTTGTATGTAACATTTTTTGCATACTTGAACATCTTGTTTACTTCGGGAAATCCAAATGGGTGGATGTCTTTTTCCAGCTTGAGCATGTCCTCAATTAAGAGTCTACTCAGATCAAAGGTGGGTGGAGTTGCATAAACATGGGAGGTCCCACTGACATACATCAACGGAACATAACCGGAGTGGTCAAGATGTGCATGACTAATTATGATGGCATCGACATCTTTTGGCATTACATGGAGGGGAGCTTGTAAATTTTTTCCAAGGTTGACTCCGTAATCTAAGAGATAGTTTGCCCCCTCGCAATTTACCAAAAATCCCGATCTACCTACCTCTTGTCCTGCCCCAAGAACTTTTACTTTCAAGAATTGATTTGGATCCGAGTCTATCTTAAAAGGTTGTTAAAGTCGTCGATCATTCCGACCGTATCGTAATCTTCAAAAGCTTTAATTAGTCAAACCTAAGATCCCCTCATATGGGTAGAACTTTTGACCAATGGTGGAATACAATTCCAGCTGACGTGCGCAGCAAAGTTCGCGCAGGCGATGAGGGAAACAAACCACTACTGAACCAGATTAACTGGGTTTGGGTAAAAAATCTGATGGATAAGAGGGCTGATCTAAATCCAACAGCTGCCGAATTGCTTGATTGGGTTACCAGCGGCCAAATAGATGCAATGCGAAAATAAGCATAACATCTAGTTATCTTTTTTATCTTTTGAAATTTTTCAAGTATGATATTTCATTTTGTTTAACCCGATCAAGAAATTCTATAACAGTGTTAATTTTTTTGACCATAGTTTAAATAGTTACAAAAGGTGATCAGATTCAGTGAAATAAATGCCAATAGCAATACTTCCAGACGTAGATGAGCAAAGATGTATTGGCTGCGCCTTGTGCGTAGAAATCTGTACATCTCTTGGCCCAGACGTACTTCGTGTCAAGCCAGTTGAAGGCTGGAAGAGAGGTAAAGCATTTGTATTTTATCCAGAAAGATGCATTTCTGATGGTGCATGCATTGGTGTATGCCCAACAAAGGCAATCTTCTGGATGAGACCAATGAATTACACTGCTGGTCAACCAGTACCTCTTCACAAGAACGGAGTATTCGTAAAAGGCTGGGCAGAAGACGCCGGTCTATAAAGACGGCATAGTCTTTTTTCTTTTTATTATTCGAACCCTAGTTTTCTTTGGTAGTAATTTTGCGTAATGTTTTAGGAATTGGTCGTCTTCAAGGTATGCTGTCTTGAAATTATTTTTCTCAAAGAAAACCTTCCAAGTTTTTGCAAATTCAGTAAAACTGGATGCCTCTAGACCTCGTTCTGACATTACATAATGTGAAGCAGGATACAGATCAGAGATCTCAAGTGGAATTATTCCAAGATATGGATTGTACTGACAGAATTGGATATTGGCGGAATCAAACCTCTTTTTGAGTGTGATGTATTTTTTTGAAAGGTAAAATGGTTTTTCAACCGCGTCTGAAACTATGACAACCTCCTTTTTGTCTGAGCTAAAAGATCGGACCGTCTTGTGATAGGAGATGATCTCTGGTCTGAACTGGTCCTCAAGACCATACAAAAAAAGTGCTCTTTCTTTGAACTTTGGCGTAGTCCTGGCAAAAAACTCTGAGTTTTCCGTAAAAATATCGATTGTTTCAAAAAGCTTGGGGTGCGCCCTGAGCTTTTTCACAGTGTATTCCCATAGACGCCCTTCGTAAATTGCCTGCTTTACCCTGTCGACTTCGGCCTTTATTGAATAGAGATTGTGCAGGGCAAGCTGTGTTGCTCTTTGCTCTGCGTCAAGCGCTAGCAGCTCCTTTGACGTGTATTTGGCGCATACCTCACAGTTGCACGAAAAAAACTGTACCTCTGCAAGATGACTGGTTTTGTCCTCTGAGATGTACCTGTCATGCTTGGCATAAAGCATGTAGGATGCAGAGTCAAAGGTATCACATCCTAATGCTACCGCAAGGGGTATTGTGAGTGGATGGCCCGCCCCAAAGAGGTGTAACGGTACAGAGGGTGGCATGAGGCGTTTTGCTTGCATTATCATCTCTGCCAAAATCTTGTATTCGTACGACTCCATTACCTCAACTGGGCTCCCAAGTGCAAGCATGGGAAACCCAAAACCTGCTAGCGCCTTTGTCGATTTTCTTACCAGCTCAAAATGTTCTGCGCCTTGTATTGGTCCACACCAAATCTGGCCAGAACCATTTTTGTCCAAAGCCTCCTTTGAAATCTTTAAGGTGTGCTCAACATACTGTCTTGCCTTCTTTTTTGGTAACCCATAACCGGTTGGCCTATCAAGCGGAATCGCAATGTCTGTTTTTATTTTTTGTTCATAGTCTGCAATCTCGGAATGTGAAACCCCAACCTTGCCATACTCTAAGACCTGATATCCACCAGAATCTGTCATGATGGCACCATCAAAATTGATGATGCCGTGGATTCCTCGTTTTATCGCTTCGTCTCCGTATCGCCTCATTGTTATGTATGCATTTGTGATGACGAGATCAAAACCGATCTGCCGAAGTTTTTGTGGAGGTATTTTTTGGTTTACAGGATGAACCACTGGCACAAACGCCGGCGTCTCAACCTTGCCGTGATTGGTATGCAAAATTCCAATTCGTCCTGCGAGATCGGTTTTTAGTATTTCGAACAATTGGTATCTCCATTATTTTGGCGAAAAAAACTTGGCAAGATCGTTTTTTTGTGCAACCAGTGCCAACCAATCCACCTTGTCGTTTTGGAATCTTTTTTTGAAAATGGCTTTAATTTTATTTATGACCTTTTTTGCAGAAAGACTTGAGGCATCAACCTGATAGACCTTTTTTGAGCCAAAATTTGCAATTGCATCATAGGCAATTACGCCTAAAATCTCGCTTCCAAGGTTCTCAAATGCCTTCTCTTTAGAGTATTTTCTTTTTTTGTAGACTGGAATCAATTTGTAAGGATTTTTCCGTAAAACTATGGCAAATTTAACTTGTTTTCTTGGCACAACGTATGGCGCCAAATGACCGACAACGAGAGTATTTTTCTTTATTAATTTTTTTACAACTTTGGAGAGTTTACTCACATCCACATCAAGGGCTGTTCCCTTTTTTTCAAAAATTCCTTTTGAAATTGCAACTTGGTTCAAGTCAAGAATCTGCAAGCCAAGCGCAGAGCCTAGCTTTTTGGCGATTGTATGTTTTCCAACACCTGGGTTTCCAGTTATTACTATTGACAATAACAGGACTCAAACAAACCCATATGAATACTATAATATGAAGTCAGAAATTTCAGATTTTGATGCAAATCGGACTTTTGGGCAAGGCAAATGTTGGCAAATCTACATTCTTTTCGGCTGCAACAGAAACAGCAGTGGCAGTTGGCAATTATCCGTTTACTACAATTGAGCCAAACATAGGAATAACCTATGTTAGAACCAAATGTGCATGCAAACATTTTGGCATCAAACACGACAACCCCCTTTGCGTAGATGGGATTCGTCTGGTTCCAGTCAAGCTAATTGATGTTGCAGGTCTTGTGCCGGGAGCACATGAAGGAAAAGGCCTTGGCAACAAATTCCTTGACGACGCAAGGCAGGCAGAGGTACTGATTCATGTAGTTGATGCCGCAGGAACAACTGACATACAAGGACATCCAGTCCCAGCGGGAACCCACAACCCACTAGAAGATATCGAGTTTGTTGAAAACGAGTTTGACCAGTGGTTTAAGCAGATCTTGCAGCGGGAATGGCAAAAGCTAGTCAGAGAAATATCTCAAAAAACAACAACACTTGCAGATGGAATCACAAAAAGGTTCAGTGGTCTTGGAGTAAAGGAGTTTGATGTTTCTGAGGCACTAAAAGAATCTGGCCTTGGAACAAAGAAACCTAACGAATGGCAAGACTCTGATCTCTTGCTGTTTGTAAAAAAATTACGGAAAAAAACAAAGCCTCTTCTTATTGCAGCAAACAAAGCCGATCTCTGCAAGGACCTAGCAGTAGTTGATGAGATAAAAAAGAACCATCATGTTGTTGTGTGCAGCGCAGAGTCAGAACTGCTGCTAAGAAAGGCAGCAAAAGCAGGACTCATCAAATACCTGCCAGGTGATTCCACATTTGAGATTCTAAATGAATCTGGCCTGAGCCAACAACAAAAGCAGGCCTTGGATCTTGTCAAAATGGTTCTTTCCAAAATAAAAACAACGGGAGTCATTCAGGCTCTTAACTATGCAGTCTTTGATCTTTTGAAATTCATCACAGTCTACCCAGTCGAGGACGAAACAAAGCTCTCAAACAAGGATGGAGTGGTTCTGCCCGATGCACGATTGTTGCCAGCAGGTTCAACTGCAAAAGAGCTTGCAACCACAATACATGCGGATCTGGCAAAGGGATTTTTACACGCAATGGATGTAAAAACAAAGCAAAGAATAGGCTCAGACCACAAATTACAAGACGGCGATGTGATAAAAATAGTCTCAAGCATGAGTCGTGGTTAAATGATCTGTCTTGGAATAGAAAGCACAGCGCACACATTTTCATGCGCCATTGTGGAAAGACGCGCAAAAAAAGGAAGGATTCTTTCTGATGTAAGAAAGGTTTACCGTCCACCGGAAGGTCAGGGAATTCACCCAAGAGAGGCATCACGACACCACATAGAGCACAGCACCAACGTTCTCTCAGAGTGCTTCAAAAAGGCAAATCTGACGATTAAGGACATTGACATCATCTCATATGCCGCAGGACCAGGCCTTGGACCGTGTTTGCGAGTTGCGGGCGTAATAGCAAGAACTCTTGCCTCCTACTATGACATTCCAATCTATCCGGTAAACCACGCAATTGGACACATTGAGCTTGGAAAACTCTTGACTGGATCAAAGGATCCCCTCGTTTTGTTAGTGTCTGGTGGTCATACTATGCTTGCTGCCTTTAAGCAAAAAAAGTGGCGCATCTTTGGCGAAACACTGGACATTACACTAGGCCAGCTATTGGACCAGTTTGGCCGCTCACTTGGCTTTGCCTCCCCATGTGGCAAAATAATTGAGGAGCTTGCCCACAAATCAAACAATTACATCTCACTACCATACGTCGTAAAAGGAAACGATGTCTCATTTTCGGGTTTACTCTCCGCTGCAAAAAAGGTATCAAAAAACAAAGAGGATGCCTGTTTTTCACTGCAGGAAACTGCCTTTGCAATGATTGGTGAGGCAACAGAAAGGGCACTATCCTTTACACAAAAAAAGGAACTGATGATAGTTGGGGGCGTTTCAGCAAACAAAAAACTGTCTGAGATGCTAAAAAAAATTTGTCATCGGCAAAACTGTCGGTTTTTTGTCTCACCACTAGAATACGCAGGCGATTGTGGTTCTCAGATTGCTTGGACTGGATTGTTAGAGGCATCAATAAAAGATAGTACAAAAATTAAAGATACGTTTGTCAGACAGTCTTGGCGATTGGATACAGTAGAAATCGATTACTGAGACTTGGATGCATCTAGTGCCTTTTGTATGTCTTTTTGCCAGCCACCTGTGTTAAAGACACCAAACTTGTAGTCCTTTTCGCCCTCGTTTGTTTTTACGCGGATGCATGCCTTTTTGATAAGAATTCCTTCCTTCCACGTTTTGATCACATCATTCAATGGAACATCAAGCAATGTTTCCTCAAATCTTTTTGAAAAGTCAGCAATCCTGCCTCTTGTTTTCTCAAAAACTATTCTTTTGTTAGTCAGAGTAAGGATACCAGGTCCCAGTGTGTCTTCGTTGCAATCTTCTTGCTTGAGCCTTTTTTCACCTTCTTCCATGGCTAGACTTTAATTCAATACGGTGCGGATATAATTTTAGTGAATTTAGTCAAAAAGGGAGCGGAAGGAGACATTTTTGTAACAAAATATCAAGGCACTACAGCAATCATAAAAACAAGAAAGAAAAAGCCATACAGAAACCCTTCACTTGATGATAGAATCAGGAGACAAAGGACAACACGAGAAGCGACCATACTTGCAGAAGCAAAATCGTTTGGTATTCGTACTCCATTGGTTTATGCTGTAAATACCGCTGATTGTACAATTTTGATGCAATACATCAAAGGACCTCTAGTGCGAAATCTAAAGGGGCAAAGACTAGTAAATGCCTGCAAAGAAATAGGCAAGATCACAGGAATACTGCACAAAAACGGCATAATGCACGGCGATCTTACCACATCCAACTTTATTGTAAATAAAAATAAAGTCCACATAGTTGATTTTGGTCTTTCACAAAAGACCTCAAAGATTGAGGACCATGCAGTTGACCTCAGGCTTTTCAAAGAGATACTTGGCAGCGCACATGTTGATATGATGGAAAGACTCTGGCCTAGCTTTTTGAGTGGTTACAGAACAATCGTCGGAGTCGACAGGTTCAACAAAGTTCTAAACTATGTTGCAACGATTGAAAGTAGGGGGAGATATGCGCAGGTCGTATGACTTGGTTTTTGCATCATCTAACAAAAACAAGTACCTTGAAGCAAAAGAGATCCTAGCAAAATTCAACATAAGACTTGGCTTTTTAAAATTTTCAGCCATAGAGATCCAAGCAGATTCAATTGGTGATATTGCTAAACAAAAGGTCACCGACGCATACAAAAAATGCAAATCCTCAGTAATTGTTGAAGACGACGCCCTCTTAATTGATACATTGGGAGGATTCCCAGGACCGTACTCGTCGTATGTTTTCAAAACAATTGGGAATGCAGGAATAATAAATTTGGTAAAAAAACAACGAAAAGCTCACTTTGTTTCTGTTATTGCATTTTGTGACAATCGCAAAAAGCCAGTTCTTTTTGAGGGAAAAACAAATGGAAGAATCTCAACCAAACAAAAAGGCAAGGGGTGGGGTTATGATCCTGTCTTTATTCCACAGGGAAAAAACAAAACCTACGCTGAAATGAGCGAAAAAAACACAATCTCGCACAGGTATAGGGCACTAAAAAAATTTGCTAGGTGGTATTCTGGTAAGCGGCAATCCAACGGTCGGTGAATCGTTGCTGGTTTTGCAAGACAACAATTCTTGAGGCATAACTCTCATCCATGACAGAGTAAATCTGGCTTTGCCTTGCAAGCTCGGACGCAAAGTGTTTTACCTCATCAAACTCTAGCATGTTTTCTCGTTCCAATCGGTTAATTGAGCGTCCAACATGCATGTATGATTTTACCTCAATAAAATGCACATTTGCACGCCTTACCATTTCTGCAAAGGCAGGTATCATCAGCTCAAAGTCATTGTATTCTCTGATCAGCGTTATTCTAAGTACAGTTCGTGTGTCCAGCTTTGAGAGAAGCTCAAGTGATTTGTTCCATCTTTCCCACGCATCTTTGTATTTTGGCTTGTTTATCTTGATAAATGATTCATAGTCTGCAGCATTAGTTGAGAGATACACCTGCGTTGGCAAGGCGTCCTCGTCTTGCAGTCGCTGTAACATTTCTGGTTCTTGGCCGTTTGTTACCAAAAAGATTGATTTTGTTGCCTTCAAGCCTTTGAGGTATTTTATCAGCTCAGGTAGCTTTGGGTACATTGTGGGCTCGCCAGAAAGCGAGATTGCATAATGACTTGGAAGTAGTGATTCGTCGAGCTTTTGTCTGTCGGATTTTGGATCACCATAATGACCCATGATGAGTTTTCTTCGTTCCCCCATCAATTTCTCTAACATCTCTTCAGGTTCGGCTACCTTTTGTGGATCCATCTGCAGAGAATCGTAGAACTCCATTGGGCGCCAGCAGTAGACACATCTGTTTTCACAATGCATACCAGCGGGAGAAAACTCCATGCATTGGTGAGTCGAGATTCCATAGAACTTGTGCTTGTAGCAATCGCCTTCGTTTTTGAAGGATTTTTTTGTCCAATGGCAAAGCTCAACTGTTGCATGGTCAGCAACACCGTACTTGGCCTTTTTTAGCTGTTTTAGGATGCCGGGCCTGATCTGAATGAGCTCGTTTTCCGCCTCTAAAATCTCGCCTGAGCAGCTCATAAGAATTGGATTTGTACCAACAAATATGAAATTTGCTAGATCGTATCTGCTGAAATTTACAAATTAAACCAGATTAATTCAAAAATTTCTAACTAAATCTTAAATATTAAAAAATCGTATAAGATTCAATGCGGAAGGACATTCTTCCGAACAAATAAACCGCGCGTGGCCTAATAGAACAGTCAGGTGGTCCATCGACGCTCTGGCGTGATGATGGCAGTGAGAGGTGTTCTCTCAACGTTCTATGTTTGAGGCCACGCCCCGTTGTTTTAACTTAACGTATTTTGAGAACTAGCCAGAAATTACACCAATTTGTTAATTGTTTGTTTGCGATAGCATAATCAAAATTTAAATTAATTACCCAAGGCATGGTAGCTGATTTGAAAAAGGTAATCTTTACGCCAAGGCTTCCACACCTAAGAAGGCACCCTCAGGTAGACGAAGTCATACAAAGTCATGTGGAGACCATTCAGGGAAACGGATTTTCTTGGACGGACATTCAGAACCCAGACAGGGCAGAAATAGAAAGACTTGGACAGCTTTACAATTTCAATGTCCTAAATCTGGATGACTCAATATCAAAGATCCAGCTATCCAAAATAGACAACTATGATGACCACTCCTTTATCATCTTGCACTTTCCGCCGCTGGTCGTAAAAAGAGGAATGCCGAAGTTTAGTCAGCTGGCAGTATTCATTGGAAAAGAATACCTAGTTACAATTCACTACGGT
>CAZLSK010000011.1:11777-18466 GCA_964562075.1 uncultured Candidatus Nitrosotenuis sp. | reverse complement strand
AGCTCTGGTTCTTGTTGTCTGGACATTGTCAGTCATTCCGAGGTTCTCTGTGAGTACCTTGACTCGGACCCTTGGTACCAATTGTACTGCAAGGAGCTGTCTATCTTCTGCAGAACGACCCGATACCGCATTTTCCGTTGATGCATCGAGGTCTATTGTGTGAGAGCCAACAGACAGATTTGATACGGTTTGGTATTGTAGTGGAAGCTCATCTGTTCCAACCCAAGAGTCTTCCTGCTGGTAGCTGTCAGTGGTCTGCGTTGATGGTTTATCAGTATTGTCCACTTGGAGTCTTCCTTTAGTGTACACACCAGCGGTGTTCATATCGGTTGCAAACGTGCCCATTGTCCATACATCAGACGGACACACAAGTGAGACTGACAGTGTCTGGACCTCGGTTGCGTAATCAGTTTCAGAGAGGTCTAAATTCGCTTCCGTGTAACTTGAAGAGTCTTGTCTGAATTTGTCTAGGTTTATCAAGAATATGGCACTTGATTGATGGGTTCCAAGCACACCTGTGTTGACAGCACTTTCTACTGTGAAGGTGTTTGAGGCGCTGCCAAGATTGAATACCCTAAATGGGGAGTGAAGCATTACGTCATTTACATCGTCTTCTGCATCCTGAATGAATTCTGGCTGGCTTGATGATGCCTCGCCACTTCTTGAGAGCCGAATATCAATTTGTCTTCCTACTGGTATGCCAGTATGAGTTGCCGTTCCCATTACAAGCCAGTCATCTCCCGCTACATCTGGTGTAATTGAGGCACTTGCGCGTGATGCAAAAGTGGTTGAAAGTGATGCTGCTGTGGTATCTGTTACATACTTCCAGTCCTGGTTTTCAACAAAGTCATCACTTAGATTTAATGCAAACATGGTGATTTGGTCTGCGCCCACTGTGTGTAAGCTGTTCAGAGTTCTGAATTGGAGCTTTACATCCTCGCCAGAGACTGCAGTCCACACCGTAAACCAGTGGTAGGTTGTTCTTGATACTGATGTCTGCGGCTCTACTACCATCTCGCTGCCTGTAAATGCGGTTGTGCCGTGGACTGTACGAATTCCAAAGTTGCCGTTACTGTCGCTGCCGTCAACTAGTGCGGTAAGGACCAACAGGTACTTTTTGCCTGCAGTAAAGCTGGATGAGCTTATTGTGGCGCCTGAAATGTCAACATAGGTTGTACTGGTGCTTGTCTGCCTTGTGGTCTGCTCTACATAAGCATGCTGGATTGGAGTAAGACAGATCTCGCATATTCTGGTATCAACAATTCCTAGGTTTTCTGTAAGTGAGAGCGATGCTACTCTTGCGACGGTGCTAGTGATTCCGAGGTTTTCTTGCAAAAGTCTTGCGAATCGCTGTTCCTCGTTAGCAGTAATGCCTAGGTTTTCTGTGATGCTTTGAGTTCTCCTACTGTTGAATGTGTCAGTGATTCCAAGGTTTTCCGCAAGGGATACAGAAGAAGATATGATCGCATTTGCTGTAATTCCAAGCTTTTCGGTTAGCTGTATGAAATCTGTAGATGCTGCAGAGACGGCTATGGCGGTGATGCCAAGGTTTTCTGTAAGAGAGACAGTAGAGGATCTGACAATGTTATCTGTAATTCCGATGTTTTCAGTTAGTGCTTTGTTTTGTGTTCTAACGGTTGCGTCTGTAAATCCTAGATTTTCAGTGAGAAACAGTCTCTTAGAAGCAGTAATTTGAGCCGTTATTCCAAGCTTCTCTGTAAGAGATTGTGTTCTAGTGGTGACGGCTTGATCAACCATTCCAAGGTTTTCAGTTAACGATTTTACATTGAGACGGAGCCTCGGGATCAGTGGAACTGCAAAGAGCTGTCTGTCTTCTGCAGAACGCCCTGATGCTACGCTCTCCGTTGATGCATCGAGGTCTATTGTGTGAGAGCCAACAGACAGATTTGATACGGTTTGGTATTGTAGTGGAAGCTCATCTGTTCCAACCCAAGAGTCTTCCTGCTGGTAGCTGTCAGTGGTCTGCGTTGATGGTTTATCAGTATTGTCCACTTGGAGTCTTCCTTTAGTGTACACACCAGCGGTGTTCATATCGGTTGCAAACGTGCCCATTGTCCATACATCAGACGGACACACAAGTGAGACTGACAGTGTCTGGACCTCGGTTGCGTAATCAGTTTCAGAGAGGTCTAAATTCGCTTCCGTGTAACTTGAAGAGTCTTGTCTGAATTTGTCTAGGTTTATCAAGAATATGGCACTTGATTGATGGGTTCCAAGCACACCTGTGTTGACAGCACTTTCTACTGTGAAGGTGTTTGAGGCGCTGCCAAGATTGAATACCCTAAATGGGGAGTGAAGCATTACGTCATTTACATCGTCTTCTGCATCCTGAATGAATTCTGGCTGGCTTGATGATGCCTCGCCACTTCTTGAGAGCCGAATATCAATTTGTCTTCCTACTGGTATGCCAGTATGAGTTGCCGTTCCCATTACAAGCCAGTCATCTCCCGCTACATCTGGTGTAATTGAGGCACTTGCGCGTGATGCAAAAGTGGTTGAAAGTGATGCTGCTGTGGTATCTGTTACATACTTCCAGTCCTGGTTTTCAACAAAGTCATCACTTAGATTTAATGCAAACATGGTGATTTGGTCTGCGCCCACTGTGTGTAAGCTGTTCAGAGTTCTGAATTGGAGCTTTACATCCTCGCCAGAGACTGCAGTCCACACCGTAAACCAGTGGTAGGTTGTTCTTGATACTGATGTCTGCGGCTCTACTACCATCTCGCTGCCTGTAAATGCGGTTGTGCCGTGGACTGTACGAATTCCAAAGTTGCCGTTACTGTCGCTGCCGTCAACTAGTGCGGTAAGGACCAACAGGTACTTTTTGCCTGCAGTAAAGCTGGATGAGCTTATTGTGGCGCCTGAAATGTCAACATAGGTTGTACTGGTGCTTGTCTGCCTTGTGGTCTGCTCTACATAAGCATGCTGGATTGGAGTAAGACAGATCTCGCATATTCTGGTATCAACAATTCCTAGGTTTTCTGTAAGTGAGCGGAGGGCTATTCTGGGTGTGACTTGAGCAGTTAGGCCAAGATTCTCTGTAAGAGTTATTCTTGTTACGGTTGTAGCAGCAGTGGCTGTAATGCCTAGCTTTTCTGTGAGAAGTTTTGCTGCTGAGCTGGCTGTATTGTCTTTGAGTCCTAAATTCTCTGTCAATGTCTTTGTTTTTGAGGTGGTGGAAACCACTGCGTCTGTCATTCCGAGATTTTCTGTTAGTGACTTGGTTTGAGCAGTACTTGCAGTTATGCTTGCTGTTACTCCGAGATTCTCTGTTAATGTTTCAAAAAATGATGATGTTGCTGCAACCGCAGTGGCCGTCATTCCCAGATTCTCTGTGAGCGACTGTGTTCTTGATGTGTTTATGGTGTCAGTAATTCCTAAGTTTTCTGTCACGGATTTTGTTGTGGTCGTAATTGGGGTGGTAGTGACTGTATCGATAATTCCTAGATTCTCTGAAAGTGTTTTCCTCTTTGCCACTAGCACGGTGACTGTGAGTCCGAGGTTTTCTGCCAGACGTTTAGTTATGGTCTTTGTCAGGGTGTCAGTAATTCCTAAGTTTTCTGTTGGAGATTTGCTTCTTTGATATATTACATGTAGCTCTATTCCTGTGAAAGTACTTGTATGCTGAGTGCCATCTCTTACCTCACTGTTGGCTTTGATTCCTACTGCCCACCAGTTGTCTGCAAGATTATTTTGTAGGTCGGTGTCGGCAGCTGTTCCCAAGTCAGATGTTTTATCGGTTCCTGTAGATGTACTGTTTGAAAGATTTGATACAAATGTTGTACCGTTTCCAATATCAGCCCAAATTGTTCCAGGTGAGGTTTGAGTTACTGGACTTAATTCCATAGAGTTGATATCAACACTTATCCCACCACCTGCAACTGCGCTAATATCAAATCGTACTCTTGTGTCTTCAATGATCGCATCGTCTGGAATGGTCGAGATGTTCCATTCAGTGGTTATGCGTGAGCAAGCCGGGCTTGTGGCTGAGCCTGATCCTCTCAATCTGAGAATTGGTGATGATACCGCAGAGTTCTTGGTGGTAGGTGAAGGACAGCTTGTGCCGGTTGCTCCTGATGTTGATATCAAAATGTTGGTTCCTGTAGAGAAGCCAAATACCGGATCAAGGAATGCCGTCTCTCCTTGTTCTAGGACTTGTGCAGAATCAAGGAATTCCAGCGTGGTTCTTAGATTACCATTTTCATTTTCAACCTTTATTTGTTTGAATTCCTTGTGTGCTTTGGAGAAATCAAAGACTAGTGATTTCTTGCCTTCTTTGTTTAATGCAAATTCCTTGAACAGTTGCGATTTTGATTTGCTTAGTTTTTGAGATGATTTTAGCTCTTTAAGCGTATCAGAGATTCCTTCTTTGTTAGATTCATCAAGTAGTTTTTTGAGTTGGTTCTTGATTTTTTTTGCTTGCACTTTGGTGTCAGTTGCTATCTGTTCATCACCAAAGTCAATCTCATCAGAATCTAATCCTTCCATATATGATACGAATCCGATCTTAGTACCGGTCGTGTTTGCATCCTTGTTGGTATAGTACAGGAATACTTCTAACGGCTTATCGATTTTTTTGCCATATACGGTAAGGAATCTACCTTTTTCATTTTCTTTTAGAGCGTTTATGAAAGTGCCAGTTGCATTCTGTGTTGTCGAGACATAACAGGTAGCTGTATTTGTTGAATCATCATTCCAATTTTGTCCGTCATTTGATTCCATTACCTTCCAATAGTATTTGTCGACAATCTTTGCAAGGTTCTTGTCCAGCCTGCCTTGTTCGAATATCGAAACGGAACAATCGGTCTTGTCAAATTCAAATGGAATCTGCATTGAATCCACTGAAATCGTAGCATCATTTTCCAACACGATGTGATCTACGTATTTGCCTGTAGCGTTATCGTATATCCACTCTGGGAGACCAAGTTCAACAATGCCAGTTCCATTTGCAAATTCAATTTTGTAATAATCCTTTCCTCTATCTTCGAGCACAATATCATCATTAACTTGCTGTGCAGAAAGGCTCAGAATTACTTTGTCAAAGATTCCGAAATTTTCTACTGATGTTGTGTTATTGTCGTGGGAGGTTGTGCTTGTTATGTTTAGTTTTAGACTATCAGCAATTCCTAGTGAATCTTCTGATAAGATAGCATTTGTGTCGATTTCGGTTAATTTGAGAGATAAACTATCAGACAATCCGAGTGCATCTTGGTGCTCTATTCCTTCTGGGGTGGCCGTTGTTGTACTTGCTGGAACATATGTCAGAGATATTATATCAATAAAGGAGAGTGAGTGTTCTGAAGATATCGAAAAAGTTGCTTGTTCTTGATATTCAGTAACGCGCAAAGAAAACAGTTGTTTGATTTCAGGTTCTGTTAACGCTCGGTTGTAAATTATTGCATCATCAATTATGCCAGAGAATTTGTTTGATAGCTGTGCAGCCTCTCTTAAAACAGAAATGTATGCGCCGACTACAATGTCGGTAGCAGAATTTACCACCTCTGCAGAAGATGTTACAAGTTCACCCTCTGACATTACGATTGAATTTTGTAATGTCTTTTTTTCTTGTAATGTGCCATTTATGTATAAGGAGATAGTTGTTCCGTTAATTACAGCTGCTAGGTGCGACAGGTTCTCGATTCTGCTCGTGCTTTGTAATTCTGTCCACCTCATCCCATCAAAGACGGAAAAAGTAGCAGTGTGTTGTGGTGACAAGATGTTGTTTATAGACAGTGTAAACGAGCCGGCCTTTGATACTACTGTAAACTCATCTGATAAGTTGTCATATTCTGGGTCAACCCATGCCGATATTGTAAGTTGATTTGTCTGGTTAACAGTTGGTACAATGATATGAGTTGTTGCATTAGTAGCTAATGTGCCGTTTATGTCTGTCTGATTAAGCAGGTTGATTGGTGGAAGCTCAATTTGAATTGGTTCTATGGAGACAGATTTTGCTAATACCAATGGCAGCGATTTTTGATAAATGGCAAGGATTTGTTCTGCAGTCAGATATTTGTCATAGATTTTTACCTCATCAAGACTTCCAGAAAATGCCTTTTGCGCAGTGTCAACCGTTCTCGTATCTAGGGTTGCACCAATCACAATTTCAGAGTCTATTGAAGCCAGTTGGGGCGTGGTATTTTGCGGATTTCCTGAGGAGTCAAGCCCTGTAGTTGAGGTTGTCTTTGCCGTTTTTGAGAGGGTTCCGTTTACGTAAATTGAGATCTCTGTTCCATTAAATGTGGCAGCTAGATGAGACCAATTTTGGCCTATCTCTGTGCTGGTTTGTACGCTATGCCATTTTATTCCATCAAATACTGAAAAGATTGCGATTCGTTGTGGCTCTACAACGTTATTTAGGATTAGTTCAAACGATTTGTCCTTAGATAATATGGTAAATACGGATGCACCAGAAGCGTACTTTGGTTTTATCCATGCTGCAACGGCAAGACTTGAGGTTTGGTTAGTAAAGTTGCCAGGCGATTTGATAAATCCACCATCAAATATGATTTCCGTCTGATTCGCATATACATCACCCACTATGGTATCAGTGGCAGTAGAATTAGCATTCCAGGATTTTGTAGCATTTGGTACGATTGTGGTTGTTACTGTTTCGCCGGTTGGGGTGGCTGAATTGCTTGTGAGGCTTAGGCTTTCTATGAGGGATA
>CAZLSK010000011.1:0-11677 GCA_964562075.1 uncultured Candidatus Nitrosotenuis sp. | reverse complement strand
TGTTTCGGCACGGGCATAATATGATTCAGAGATTGATAATGGAGTAATAACCATTGAAGAAGCTAAAAGTGAAATAAAAACAAAGGATAAAGTTCTGTTAAAATCTTGGATTTTTATTTTCGGATCTTCAGATCTTACGATAATGTAAAAGGCCGCAACGGCAAAAAGGAAAAGTATTGTAGATGACTGTTGCTCAATCGAATCAGCTACAATGTGAATTTCTTTGTCAAAACCATCATAGGTTGATTTGATAGCTAGTGCAGTAGTGATTGGATGTAGCTGGAGTTTATCAAGGGCAAGTTCAGTTACCAGTCTATTTTTTATATCGACTGAGATTTGATCAAAGTCATCAACAGAATTAGCAACATAATTATCAGAAAGGGATCCAGTGATGGCATAATACAATGATACAGTGGTGTCACCTGACAGTGGCAGTCCGACCATTTTCTCAAACTTGAATTTTCGGTTATTGAATACTCTGTCAAGTATTGCTTGATAGGGATTATATCTGAGAAGATAGATTTGACTTTCCGATCCGTCATTGTTATCCATTATGACATCTTCGGATATGCCAAGCTTTGTAATATGATCAAGCCTTGGTTGTCTTTGTACATTGATAGCTAGTTCTTGGTTTATGAACTGAGATTTCTTTTCTTCAAGTGATAGTGTAAAATCTTTTGTTATTTTTACCGTATTTGGTTTTTCAATGATTGGTTGAGCTGGTGCATCTTTTTTGTGACTTGGTAATACTGGATCACTATATGATGTGCTAAACGATAAGAGCATTATCAAAATTAATGATAGTGAAATGATTTTCGTATTTTTCAAAGTCTATTACCTCGTCAAAATTTGACAAAATCGGTTTGGCAGAAATCCAAGTACGATCGAATTTACAGTGTACCATGGATCAAAGATATTCAGCAATTTTTTCTTAGTACTGTTGTGATTTGTCATATTCAATTTACGAATGATCTGTACTCGAAAAATCAGATAAGAGATGAGGAATTTCTGATGGAAAAGCAATACCACAATGGTAAATTACTGTAGTAATGATACCAGTTTGGTTTACAAAATTTTAATTAAAATTTTTAAAAAATACACTTTTGGATCTGCATTTAGGTATTCAAAATAAATTTAGAATATCATAAGACAAGTGATCATATTAAAAATTGATCTCTTCAACTGGTTTTCTTATTCCAATTTTATGCAAATTTGTTTTGAATTTACGGATGTTACCTGAGCTAAAAATTCTCAAGGTATTTTTTTTGGCTGGGATAAATGATCCGTGACTGGCAAGCTGATTTGCAACTTTGTCTGCTGGATCTAGAAATTTGATGTGTGGAAATGATCTTTGTAATATTGTGAGTAAAAATGGCAAATGTGTACTTGATAATGTTACTACATCGATGTTATTTGTAACAAATTTTTGTTTCAAAAGAGAAATTATTTTTTCACCACAACTGTCTGGCTCGTAGAGAAATTTACCAGATTCAACCAGTTCAACAAGTTCACTTGAATCAATTTTGACAATTTTTATCTTCTTTATTTGATTTCTTTTTATGAAATTTTTCAATGCCGAACTTGTTGCGACGGAGCTAGTGACAAGCATAGCGATAGAATTTGTTTTTGTAAGTTGTTGTGCTTCCAATAGAGGGGGTAACACTCCTATCACCCTAGGATCTTTAGAAATTATTTTATCAAGTAATAACGATGGGGTATTAGAGCCCACAACTATAATATCTGGATTAAATTTTTGTTGTAGCTTATTGATTGTATTTTTTATTATTTTTGCAAGTTGGTTTTTAGATTTTTTTCCGTAGGGAAAGTTTTTTTGATCCGCAAAATAGATAATGTCTGCTCTTGTTCGTTTTTGGATTGCTTTGATTATTGAAAGAGAACCAAGACCAGAATCAAAAACAGCTATTTTGCCCACATTCCACACCTCAAACCATACAATTTAGATCTTGTCAGCTAAATTTACACATCAGTTGATTATAATGCACTATATCAATTAAGAATCAAATTCAAAACAGTTGCGCATGACCGGCTTCGAGAAGAATTGGGCACGTCAAGACACTGCAAGTTTTACAGACAAAATCAAAGACTCTGTAAAACCACAAGGAGCATTGAAACCAAGAATCCAGACGGCAGTAAACAAACTGCAACTACAGATTTCAAAAATGGATTCAATGCTAAACAAACTGCACGAACGTGATGCTCAACTTTTTAAACGAATCGTAGCTGCAATGCAACAACATGACACAAGTGCAAGTCGTGTGTTGTCAAACGAACTAGCTGAGATACGCAAAGTAACAAAGATGTTAAGCAATGCAAGAATTGCACTAGAACAAGTACAGCTCCGTTTGACTACTATCCACGATCTAGGCGATGCCATGGTAGCAATTGGTCCGGCAATGTCAACCATGAAAGGTTTGAGATCATCGCTTGGACGATTCATGCCAGAAGCTGATGCAGAGCTTAATGCAATGACTCAGACGTTGGGTGGTCTCATGATGGATTCACTTGCTGGAGACGCCTTCAGTGTTGAATCTGATGTTTCAAGTGAGGAGACCGACAAGATATTGCAAGAAGCATCAGCTGTTGCAGAACAGCAAATCGGGGAACGATTCCCATCAGTCCCCTCTCCCTCAGGACTTTCGTCCCAATCAAGCTCTTCTACGTACGAGTAGGGTTTGAAGGCGAAAAGTTCTTTTTGTTTTCTTTAACATATTACTTGCTATGCAGTTTTTCTCTTACGACGCTGCCATTAGGCTGCTCTTCTTTAAAGATAATTCCTTCAAATGAAAAAACATTTGTCTTTTTGTCTTTCCAGCAACTCGCAGGAAGACCTGCCTTTTGGCAGGTAAAGTCAAGAAATTCTTCTTCGCTCCACCCATATTCTAGTGGTACTTGTGGCAAAAGAAGACCAGAGTAAAATCCCTGTTTGACGATGAGCCCATGCTGGCCGACTCTGATCTTGGTCGGTAATTGAAGGGGATCATCTACTTTGACCTCAACTGGGGGTGTAAGAATGGTCACCTCAAATGTAATCTTGTCAAGCTCCTCTGGCATCACTGGAGAAAATCTTGGGTCACGGGTTGCAGCTGCAATTGCTGCCTCAGGCAGAATTTCATAAAGCATTCTTGGAATAGGAAAGCCGATACATCCTTTCAGACCTCCGTGGGAGTTTAGGGTAACAAAAACTCCCGACTCAAAGGAAAACTTTGATTTTAGATTCTCGTCTAGCTCTAATCTGCGTCCGTTTTTAACAAATTCTGATACTATCTGCCTTGCAGTATGCACGAGGAGTTTTCCGTCTTCGTCTGTGAGATTATAGCTGGGCATTTATTTCCTCTATGAATTTTTTCAGGTTTCTAATATGAGTTCCTTCCCAATAGATGTGTTTGCATCCTTCGCAGATCCAAAACTCTCTGACATTTTGAGCTATTTTTGGTGGCATTTCGTCTTCAATTTGACTTTTTTCTATAGCTACTATTTTCCCATTGCAAACAGGACATCTGGCGTCCTCAGCATTAAACTCGTATTCCATCCAACCCATCTTTTTTGCAATTTCTACAAACTGTTCTTTTTCTGTAAAAGTGGTTAATAGTACTGTCAAAATATCGTGTTTTTTTGAATTATCTGCTACTTGGCGATCCTTCGTAATCACGATACGGTTTTCTTTTTTTGCGATTAAAATCAGCTCATCATCTTCAATTGTTGCAGAATATAAGCAATCAAAGCCCAAGATTCTCATCTTTTTTGCTAGTGTTCCAAGCATTGAATCAATTGCAAATTTAGAATTTTGGCTCAATTTTTGTTAATCCGACATCTACTATGTGGCTTTTTCCTGCGGGTAAAACCCTTACAAAATCGTCTATTGTGAACTGTTTTGCAATCTCTTCATGTAACTTGATAAATTCGAGTCGTAGTTTTTTTGCAATATCAGTCATGTCAGAGTCACCTGGTTCAATTATTGCATAGCAAATACAGATCTTCTTGACCGGTTCCGGAGGGCCACACATGATCATATAATGATCATCCCCATACAATATTCCAACTGCTAATCTTAAACTTGGTACCTTGATGAAATTTTTGTGACCTTCTAATACGAATGATCCTTTTGGAAGAAATTGTCCACTTGGTGCTGCTTTTTTTACTTGTTCAGGATTTATCCAGTATGCACTCATCCCATACATTGCTTCACGCCATGCCCTGCTAAAACATACAGTTGCTTGTGCAACTTCATTAAGCGAATCAAATGGTAATGACTCTGGAGTATTCTTTAGTATGAAAAATGGTGAGCCAAAGATCTCTGCGTGAAAAACCTTATCGCCTTTGGTTAGCTGTTTTCTAATTATAGCAGAGTTTGATGAAGAATCCCTTCCCCCCACTGCCAGCAGACCATCTGAGGTGTAAAACCATCTGTATCTTTCAAACCATTCTTTTTTCTTAAATTCGGTAAAAAATATTCCTTTTTTTGTTGTTTGTGATTCTGATTTTAGCTTTTCAAGTTCTTTTTTGTTTTTTTTCTTTAGTGATTCAATTGAATCAATTGCAGATACTTGACGCTTTGACTCATCAAATAAAATAGATGCAATCGTTGGAATTGATGATTCAGGACGTATCTGGATCTTTTCACTGTCAATTTTTAGAAAGGAAAGGCCCTTTTCTTTTACGACCTCAGCGTTTTGTAATTTTAGCCTCTCAGTTGCGATAGAATCACTAATAGACGTGATGCCGCTTGAGGTTAGCGTAAAAAGTAATTTTGCAACATTTGTTATCCTCTCAGATTTTTCTTTTACCAGTAGTATGGCTCTGTCTTGTTCGTCTATTCTTGATTGTAAGTCGCTGATTTTTTTATCAAGCGAGCTCGTCTTTGATGCCTTGCCTTTTTCCAATAGAATTTTAGAAAACACTTTGTCAAGTCCTTCCATAAAGCTTGGAATTTCTTCATAATCTGAAGCCTGTGCAGTTATTGTGATCGGATAGACCTCAAAACCATCCTGGGTTTTGACAATTATTGGCTTGTGGTTTCCACTCACTATATTTTTGACAAGTGATTTTGCAGCAGAAACAACATCCTTGATATTCTCATCTGAAAGCGATTTTCCTGCCATATCAAAATTAATTTTCGCGAGGCGAAGAATTTCTTCTGCATATTTTGATGGTAGACCAAATGTTCTTCCTAGCCATCTCACTATAGTAGTTGATGCTGATCTTAGCTCCAAAAAATTATTTTCATTAATATCAAAGATATTGAGACCTTTTTGTGGCGGTGGTGTATAGGTTGTTCCAACATGAAGCTCTCGGTGTCTTACCTCTATTGAGTGTAGTAATGCTAAGATTTTGAGATCTTTGTTACAAAGTAATATGTTACCGTCACCAAAAAATTCGCAAATTAGTACAAACTCCTTATCAAAGCCAGAAAATGTCAGATATGCAATTCTCTCAATGCCAATCTGTTCTATTTTTGTTATTTTTAATCGCAGAAGGTTGTCACGCAGTCGTTTTACAATTTTGTTTTCTTCAAGCTGATCAATTTTGATGTTAGTTAGCCATATCCCAATTGACGAAATAACCAAAAAGAGGTCTGGTTTTTCAGGATGATGCAGCTTCAAAAGAATACTATCTCTGTTTATCGAATAGATGTTGTTTACATAGTAACCACTTGTTTTCTTTGATATCTCATCTACAAGAAAGGCTAGTTCTATTCCAGCTAATGCCATGATGATCCACTATGGATCTAAAATATACTCCTACTGATAGGCAAAGCCGACCAAACATTTTAAACCAGTCGCTATTGAGTCAACCTAGAAATTTCATTGAAACACCCAAAGAAAAAATCACCGCCTCAAGACGATCCTAAAAAAGACGAAGACAAACCAAAGGAAGAATCTGTTGAGAGTCAGGAAGAGCTAACAAGACGTAAGAGATTGCTTGATAGATTGTTTTGGATTCGTGTAGGGATGGCAGCAATCGCCGGCGTTATTGCTACATTTCTTTTTGAATCAATCGATGGTGAGGAAAGAAGATGGGCATCAATTGGCTTTATGATCATAATTTTCATAGTTTCTGCAATAATTGGCAAAGGAATGAAAATTGGTCTTCCCCCCTCGGATAGGAAAAAAATTGTAACTACAGGTATTGGAAGTTATGTGTTCATCTACCTGTTTATGTGGATATTGACATACACGCTGACACACCATCCTGATACAGGCATAATTCCAATAAACCCACTTGGTTAAATTGTGTGGAAATACAAAACGCCCGGAATACCTGATGAAAATTTTGATAGAACGGAAGATGTTCCAATAACAAAAGAAGAGATTCGCGCCATTCAGATAAGCAAGGCACGATTGTCTGCTGGGGATCTAGTTTATGACATTGGATGTGGAAGTGGTTCTATAACAATTGAGGCCGCTATCCAAGTTGGTGAACGAGGAAAAATTTACGGCGTTGATATTGATCCAAAGGCGATTGAACTTACAAAGAAAAATGTTGACAAATTCCAAGTAACAAATGTTGAGCTCATACTTGGTGACGCAAAACAAAAGATACCATCTCTTCCCATGGCAGATGCTATATTTGTTGGTGGTACTAGAGGAGATACAAAAGACATTATCAAGCTCTGCTATCAAAAACTAAAACCGGGAGCAAGAATAGTGATTGGAATCATTCTAATCGAGACATTGTATGCGGTTTTGGAAATAATAGACAAACTTGGCTTTAATGAGATTGACATTACACAGATCACTGTCTCAAAAAGTAAACGAACCCCAACTGGAACTATGATGCTTTCACGAAATCCCGTCACAATAATTTCTGCAACAAAATAATTCAATTCGCTTTTAACTAGGAAAACTTGATTCAAGACATGCACGAGCTTGTATGCGTTGGTTGTGGTCCAGGTGATCCAGAATTACTTACGGTCAAGGCAGTAAAGGCGATAAAAGGCGCCGAAGTCATTGCATGCCCAACTGCAAAGGAAGGTAAGCCAAGCATTGCGCTTTCTGTTGTAGAATCAATAATTGAAAAATCAAAAAAACCAGAAATAGTAAACCTCGTCTTTCCGATGGTAAAAGACAAAGAAACACTCGAATCGACGTGGGAAAACAACACCAAGATATTAGCGCAAAAGGTTCTTGATGGAAAAAGGGTCGTATATCTTACAATTGGTGACCCATATCTGTACAGCACTTGGATATACCTTCACCGTGAGCTGCAAACCAGATTTCCTCAAATAAAGATCACAGTGATTCCTGGAATCGTTTCAATGTTTACATTTGCATCAAAGGTTGGGATAAGCCTTGCAGAAGGTGCTGAAACCATGGCAGTAATTCCCTCTTGTTACGATCTATCAAGAGTAAAAGAGACTGCAAAAAATTGCGACACCATGATATTTCTCAAAGATGGAAGATATTTCGATCAAGTAATCAAATTATTAAAAGAGGCTGGATTTTCCGATGACTCTGTTTTTGCAATAGGCCAAGATCTTGGTACACCACATGAGATCGTAAGAAAGATGAGATTAGGTGATGTGAATGAAAGCACAATGACTACAAAATATTTTTCTATAATGGTGGTCAAGCGTGTCTAAAGTTTACTTTGTGGGATGTGGACCAGGCGACCCTGATCTTATCACTATAAAAGCAAAAAAACTGCTTTCAAGAGCGGACGTCGTTGTGTATTCTGGTTCTTTGATCCCAAAACAAATACTCAAAATTTGCAAAAAGGCAGAACTCCATGATGCATCAGGACTTGTACGAGAAGAGATCTTTGAAATTTTGAAAAATGGCGCACAAAAAAACAAGCTTGTAATACGACTCCATGACGGGGATCCTGCCATATATGGGGCAATACGGGAACAAATGGACAATTTACAGAAGGAAAACATAGAGTGTGAAATTGTCCCTGGCGTGACCTCGTTTTTGGCATCATCTGCTGCACTTGGATTGCAGCTAACCTTGCCCGGTGTGACCCAAACCATCATAATTACAAGAGCAGAAAAGCGCACAAAGGTTCCAGAACAGGAACGAATTTCAGAGCTTGCCAAGCACAAATCAACTATGATCTTCTACCTTAGCGTTCATTTGTTGTCAGACATAGTAAAGGAAGTAATCAGGGGCGGCTATTCCAAATCGACACCTGTAGCCGTCGTATACAAGGCAAGCTGGCCCGATCAAAAGGTCATCACTGGAACTCTAGAAGATATTGTCAAAAAAGTCTGGGCAGAAAAAATAACAAGAACTGCCATAGTCATGATTGGAGAGGTAATACAACCCAAGTCGTACGAATACTCTAAACTATACGATAAAACGTTTAGTCATGGATTTAGAAAGGCAAAGAAAAATCCGCAATAATATTTTACAACATCTCAAATTAAAATAAAAAAGAAAAAGGTTTTGGAATTTAGCTTATTGATGTTGTTCCGCCTACGTTGATGGTCCACTGTACAGTCAATGAGTCACCGTTGTTCAGTGAGATTGTTGCAAATGTTTGTCTCGCAAACATGGCATCAGTATTTCCGGTGCTGCTATCTGTTTCGTTGAATAGACCTGATTCGTTCACATTTCTTGCAGCGCCTGCAGTATTTGTGAATGTGGCTGACATTACCACACTTGCAGCATTTGCGCTAGTGGCAGTTGTGGAATTAGTCCAACCTGTAGAACTTACTACTCCAAATTGTCTTGCAAGTCCGTTCTCAAGACCATATGAGGTCGCGTTGTGTGGGTTGTAGAGGTCATAGTCCGTGGATACTGGGCTTGAAGGTGTGCCTGTTTCTGCGTTGCTAGTGTTTCCGATTGCAATCCATCTGAATCCAGCATCGTTTGTACCTGTACAAACAGAGTTTCCAGATGCATCACCACCAGTTGCTGCAAACAGTAGTTTTAATGCACAGTTTTCTCCGCCGTTTACGATCAAGTTATCAGATTGTCTGTATCCCAAGATGTTACCTGCGGCGTCTTTGTGGATTGTAGTTACGTGTCCAGTTATCAATCCTGTAGTTGTTGTACTAGTCTTAGTATCAGTATTTATTCCGATTAGTCCAAAAGCGGCTGCGCTGAATAAACCTGCTACTACTGCTAGAGTAACACCAAGGATTAATCCTGTAGTACCTAATTTCATTATAGCTCAGTTCCTTTTCCGCTATATAGCGATTATGGAATTTTATAAAATAAAGTCGTGCCAAAGTGGCAATTTTTAGCTATATTCAGCAAGTTGCATATGGTAGCCAAAAATATATCTTAATTTTTTTATCTAAGAACATTAAGTTGAGAACTCACGCAATCATTTTCATATTGATTTTTTTTGGATTTAGTGGTGTTTACGCTTTTGAGCCCATACCAATAACGATCTCAGGTACAATGGATAAGATAATTTTTGATGGAAAATGGACACATGAATTTGAATGGAAGGCATCGAGTCTTAATACATATGATTATGATGACAATACGCGAATCATCTTGCGCAGTGCACATCAGAACGATTTTGTTTACATATTTTTGGATCCAATAACTGATTTTCAGCTTGATAAAGTAAATGATTATGCAACCATCTGCTTTGATACAAAGAACAACAAATCGACAAAGGCAGATGCAGATGATTACTGTTTTATGACACAACTTGATGGTAAAAACAGCTTTTCCTATCAAGGTGGCCATACTTCAGAAGCTACTAATTTTTTCAATGAGATTCCCAATCCTGAAGGGTTTGTTGGGATAAGTACTGTTTCTGATACCAATGATCGGTATACACCAATACCTCATCCAAGCTATGAGTTTAGGATTCCTACAGATTTGATCGGAAGAGAGAGTGTTTATGGATTTTATTTCCTTGTTTATGATGGTCATTCAAATAAGACTTACACTTATCCACAAAATTTGGATCCTGAAGGTTTTGTCTCAAATCCAAGTCAGTGGGGAGAGATATACTCGCCAGATAAATCACTGCCAGAATTTGAATTGCCTTTGTTCTCCTTAGTTTTGTCGATCTTGTCAGTTGTGTTTTTTTTCAAGGATAAAACATGGAATTAATGCATCACTAATCAGATGAAGATACAATCTATTTCCAAATTAAACACGAAAATTATTAGATGCCAAAAATGTCCTCGCCTTACTGACTACATCAGAAAAGTGGCTGCTGAAAAAGTAAAACGCTACAAGCATGAGAAATACTGGGGAAAACCATTAGGCGGTTTTGGAGACCCAAATGCAAAGTTGTTGGTCATAGGGTTAGCGCCGGCAGCTCATGGTGGGAACCGAACTGGAAGAATGTTCACGGGTGATAGCTCAGGAGACTGGGTAGCAAGGGTTCTCTTTGGAAATGGTTTTGCCAACAACGCAACAAGCACGCACATAGATGATGGGTTTGGCCTCGTTAATGCCTACATTACAGCGGCAGTAAAATGTGCGCCACCACATAACAAACCTCTCAAGCAAGAGATCAATACGTGCTCAGAATATCTCAGACAGGAATTACTTCTTTTGAAAAATGTCAAAGTGATAGTTTGCCTAGGCAAGATAGCATTTGATGCTCTAAAACAGCTCCTTGGGATTAAACATCAGAAGTTTTTTCATGGAAACAGGTTTGTATTTGAGAATAAGATTATTTTGTGTAGTTATCATCCCAGCAGGCAAAATACTCAGACAGGCAGACTGGATTGGGATCACTGGAACAAAATTTTCTTACAAGCCAAAATGCTGTTAAATGATCAATAGTTTATCTTTTGTACGATTTGGATCTTATAGTATTTTGGCCAAATCTGTATCAAGCATGACTTGATTTCCATTTTCAAGTCTGTTGTATTCCTCCTCAGTTGCCATGACCAGTGGTATATTTGCAAGCGCACAACCGGATGCTACAGTAAGGTCTACTTTTTTGCAGATCATTGCAAGTGGAGCAGAATTATTAGATTTGAGTGAGTAGATGGTATATGCTCCAACACTGCTACCAACACCGTGTGGAAAAGCAAGTATTACATTTTTTATTGATTTTCCATTAAGCTCGTGCTTGTCGTCATTTATGACCCCTGTCTTTTTGTTTACCGTTCCAAGAAAGTTAATTGGAGTGTTTGTCTTGAGAATTTTTCCTTGTGCTTTTCCTCTCACTATTGTTTTAAGTGTCATTTTGTTTCATCTTTGATGATCTGTGCTAGCGGTTTTAGATTGACTCCAACACCATTAGAGTTCTTTAGGTAGTAGGCACCCTTGATGCTGTTAGTTGTAACAGAATCAACCTCATCTTTGTCAATCAGTGGAGTAAGACATGTGCAACAGTCCGACAAAATTTCACATCCTGCCCTTTCCAGCTCCTTTGTGTATCCAAGCTTTCTTGCTTGTTCTTGAACTGCTCTTGGGCAAAAAACCATACATCGTTTCCTAAAGGATTTTCCCTTTAACATTGAAGAAAGGTCTGCCATTTCCTCCAATCCAAGTTGGGGACTGCCAAGCGTTATCAAATCACCATGGTCTGATGTGTTCAGCTCATCGTGGATCTTTTGCATCTCTTTTTTGTCAAAATCCACCTTTTCTGAACTAGGAACCTCTTCTAGGAGAAACTTGCCGCATCTTCCTGATGTTCCCATTCCACCGCATAATGACTTGCAGCTACGTTTGTCCATCTTTGATACACCTGAGAACGCAACCGAGTTGTCAGCAATCTTGCCTGCAAAAAA
>CAZLSK010000010.1:0-18531 GCA_964562075.1 uncultured Candidatus Nitrosotenuis sp. | reverse complement strand
TGTTGTTTAGGACAAAAAAGCGTCCGATAAAAGAATATTTTTAATGATCGAAGCGCATGCAGTTTGAGTTCCACTTGAAGCCAATTTTTTCATAAAATGGCTTGACGTTGTTGCCGCAGTCAAGAATCGTCTTGTAGCAGCCCTGCTTTTTTGCATATTCGAGGGCAGCGAGCATTATTTTTTCTCCAATTCCTTTTCCT
Source organism: uncultured Candidatus Nitrosotenuis sp. (assembly GCA_964562075.1). Classification (GTDB taxonomy): domain Archaea; phylum Thermoproteota; class Nitrososphaeria; order Nitrososphaerales; family Nitrosopumilaceae; genus Nitrosotenuis. Next base: position 18,331 of record CAZLSK010000010.1, on the reverse strand, counting down.
TGGTGCTCCTTTGATACGACAACATCTTCGATGTGGCCTACCTTGCCTCCATCATGAATGAATTTTTGCTCAATAAGAAGGGTGGTTGAGCCAATGACTCTTTTGCCTTGGGTTGCTACAAAAATAACGTGGTCAGGATTTGAGGTGATTTTTTTTAAAATCGATTTTGCCTTCTTTTTGTCAAGGTTGCTTGCCTGCCGCAGGCTATCAAGTGATTCTAAAAACCCACCGTCCAAGTCAGATTCTTGAATTTTGCGAATTACAATGTCTGTCATCGATTAGATCTTGCCAAGCTTTTCTCTAAATTCCTCATATGCCTTTTTGTATGATATCTTGTCGCCAATGTCGGTAAATCCGTTCTTTACAAGAAAGCTGTTTACCGCCTTTTTCTTTGCAAGTGCCTTTTTGATGACATCATCCATACCAAATGGTCTATTGGCAGGGATCAGACCAAAGACTTCTGGCTCCATCACATAACAGCCGATGTTTATGTTGACGCTAATTGGCGGCTTTTCATTCCATGCTATTACCCTGCCTGCTTTGTTGGTCTCAATCACGCCATATTGTATTGCAGTGTTGTACCGACCTAAGCTCATCGTAATAAATGACTTTTTCGTCTTATGTTGGTTTATCATCTTAGCCAAGTTGAAACTAAAGACAGAATCGCCATAAATGCAAACAAACGTATCATCAACAAAAGATTCAGCAGTCTTTAGCTGACCTGCGGTTGCAAGTGGCCTGTCAGCAATTGAATATTCTATTTTTACTCCAAACCTGCTACCGTCTTCAAAATAATCCTCAATTGTTTTGCGAAGATAGCTAACACAAAGTACGATATCCTTAATCTTGTTGCGCCTCACCCAGTTGAGCAGGTGTTCTAGTAGCGGCTTTTCGCCTAGTGGCAACATTGGCTTTGGAAGAAAGGTTGTGTATGGTTGAAGTCTTGTGCCTAATCCGCCCGCTAAAATGACTGCCTTCACAGGACTACATGAAAATATTGGGTATTTATGTTCAGTTATGTAAAGATCCTGAAGCTACGCATTATAGAATTTTGGAGATTTTTCTCAGTACATCATTTGGGTTTTTACCAAAAACAATGATCATTGGTTCCTTACCCACATCACCTCTGTGATATATGATGTCTGGCGGCTGCTTGAAATTTTTTATCGCTTCCTGTATACCCCAAACGATCGATGAGTTTTCTTTAAGCTTTGACTTGGTAGGTTCTTTTGTTCTGTCATAGCTTGCAACTACACTGTCTTTTTGAAATTTTTTAATTAGCTTATCATCAAACTTCACATTTAGCGCTGATCTGATCTGAGGAAATTTCTTTTGCATTGTAAGGACTGCTGATGCAACATGTCTTGAACCTCCATATTCAAGATCTCCTGCGACTATGACTCTTTTTCCCGCCTTTACAATTCTGCCAGAAACCCCAACTATGTCATTGATTGATTTTGCATTGTGCTTTGAAAACACGAAATTTGTTTGGACTTCTGGTATCAGAGAATATACACCCTCCAAGTTTTGAAATTTACTTATTGCTGCTCCTAGCTCTGCCTTGGTTGCATCTTTTTTTGGACTTGTAATTTTGATCCCATGACCAAGGGGCTGTGAAAATTTTATTGCTTGGAGCGCAAATTCTTTTGCGAATTTTACTGATTCTAAAACTGACTTTCCTTGGGCAAGCGAGTATGAAAGCGCAATTGCAAAATTGCAACCACTCCCATGAGTTTCAGTGTTTATTTTTTTTCCAGAAACTGAATACTGTTTTCCTTTTTCATAAACAAACTCGCTAATTTTGTTTTTGATGAATTTATGTCCAGTTATTACCACACACTTTGCGCCAAGATGCGAGAGTTTTCTTGCCGCTCTTTCCAAGTCATCAGCGCTGGTTATTTTCATGCCTGTAAGAATCTCAGCCTCCTTCACATTTGGGGTTATTACGCGTGCAAGCGGAACAAGCAATCTCACGAAGGAACTAAATGCTGATTTTTCAAGGAGGTTACCACGCGTTGTTGATTTTATGACAGGATCCACTGTGATTGGAATCCTGAGACTCTTTAGCTTAGAATGTACCTTTGCTATTGTTTTTGAGTCGTATACCATCCCAATGTTGATTGCATCTATCTCAAAGTCGGAAAGAATTGAAGAAAGCTGTTGCTCAACTGCATTTGGAGAAACTGGTTCGACGCCAACAAATTTTACAGAATTCTGACTTGTTACCGCGGTAATAACAGAAAAACAGTTTGCTCCAAGTGCAGCGGCTGCCTTGATGTCTGCTTGTATTCCAGCACCAGATGATGGGTCTGAGCCACCTATTGATAAAATGTTCACAGCATTATGTCAACCATCCGACGTAATAGCATTTTGTGAATTAGAAAAATAATTCAAAAATTGTTCAGTATTTAACAAGTAATTTCATTTTCTCCTACTGTTTAAATCTGGTCTTGCCATACTAGAAACATGGGAACACAGCTTAGCGCTGCACGCCGTGGTGTCATAACCGACGAAATGAAACAAGTTGCACGAGATGAGGCTGTCACAGTAGAATTCCTAAGGAAAGGAATCGCAAGCGGTTCTATCATAATTCCTGCAAACAATGTGAGGCCGCAAAAGGTTCACCGCGTAGGAATCGGAAAAGGTCTCAAGACCAAAGTGAATGTCAACATCGGCACATCTACGCTGCGAGTAGATCTGGACGAGGAAATAGAAAAGGCCAAAGTTGCAGTAAAGCACCACGCCGACACCATAATGGATCTAAGTGACGGTGGCGATGTCGGCTCGATTCGGAGAGCACTCTTAGAGGCTGCACCAATTACGTTTGGAACGGTTCCAATTTACGAGGCATACAACTTTGGTGTTGAAAAGCACAAAAACCCGCTTGATATTACCGAAGACGATTATCTTAAAGCATTTGAGAACAATGCCAAGGACGGAGTCGACTATACGACCATTCATTCGGGCATAACAAAAGAGATGGCAAAGCGAATCCTCAAGGTTCAAAGATACGGCGGTGTCGTAAGCAAGGGTGGCACAATAACTGCTGCGTGGATGCTCAGATATGACAAAGAAAATCCCTACATTACTCATTACGATTACCTCATGGAGCTGGCAAAAAAATACGACGTCACCTTTAGTCTTGGTGATGCATTAAGGCCTGGCTCTATTTTGGACTCTCATGACGAGCTCCAGGTGCAGGAGATGATAAACATTGCAAGGCTTGTCAAGGAGGCACATGAACACGATGTCCAGGTTATGGTAGAAGGGCCAGGTCACGTTCCACTAAACGAGGTTGCAGCAAACGTCAGACTTGCAAAATCGCTAATTGGCGATGTACCATATTACGTTCTTGGTCCGCTTGTTACAGACATTGCATCAGGTTATGATCACATATCAAGTGCGATAGGTGCTGCAGTTGCAGCAAGCGAGGGAGTCGACCTTTTGTGCTACCTCACACCCGCAGAACACTTGGCATTACCAAACGCTCAGGAGGTAAGGGCAGGATTGATTGCATACCGGATTGCTGCACACGCAGGTGATCTTGTAAAGCTAAGGGAAAAAGCAATTGTCTGGGACAGAAAGATGACTGAGGCAAGACGTACACTGGACTGGGAAACACAAATCGCGCTCTCTATTGATCCGGAAGAAGCTGCAAGAATACACAACAGAGCGGGTCAAAGAGATGGAAACAACGTTCCCTGCACAATGTGTGGTGGTGCTTGTGTGTACGTGATGCTCCCACAACAAAGAAAATACGTAAAAGAAAAGGAAAACCTACAGCAGATTGAATAAAACCTCGTCAAGACTTGGCACAGTCTTGTACTGATAAATCTCATCAGGTTTTATCCATTTATATTCAACGTTTTCCCAGTTTAGTGAAATTTTTGTATCGCCTAGAGCAAACAAAAATGGAAAGACGTGCCACTGATGGTCGGGATACTGAGGCGAAGAAATTTTCATCTCTTTTCCTTCCTTGAGTAGATGAACTGCATCGTTTTTTACACCAATCTCCTCGTAGATCTCAGTTTTAGCTCGCTCAAGGGGCTGTTCTCCGACTTCGATTATTCCGCTTATTCCAGCCCAAAGCCCTTTCATTGTCTTTACTTGGTTGCTGCGCTTGAGGATGAGAAACCTCTTATCTCTTGTAACAAAAACGGTTACGATCTTTGTTGCACGCATCACTTTTCTATTGCATTTATCATTGTGTTTAGCTTCTTGTAGGATTCTTCGAGGTTGGAGGTCTTTGCAAGCCCTTCTTGGACATTTCTGATATAGTTTGTAATGTCTTCAGATTTTGCTTCCTGAACATCTGTCAACAATCTGCCAAAGTCCTTCCAAAACTCTTCGGCAGCCTTTCTTATCTCGGGGTTTGAGATTACCGTTTCAATAAGCTCAGTAGATTCGGTCATTATGCTTTCTGCAAGAATCTTTTGGATTTTGAAGGTGGTGCCCGACATGCGTTCGGTTAGAGAAACCTTCTCATCCTTTGCCAAAATGTTTGCAAATACCAAGTTCACCAAGTGTGTCAATCCTAAAATTATTGCAATCTTTTTGTCATGTTCATTTGCATCAATTGTAACAAAGTTGGCTCCTTCAAAGAGTGATTTGACTAGCGCCAGCTCTTTTTTTGCATCCTTGATCGGAACCGAAATTATGTTTTGTCCTTTGATCTTTTTTGCACCGGGACCAAACATTGGGTGGATACAAACGGGGTTGATCTTTGATGGAATCTTCAAAAGCGCAGAAGCAGTCTTTGATTTTTGAGACGAGATCTCAATTAGGTAGGCACCTCGCCTCATCTCTTTTGCGATGAGCCTTATTATTTCAGGAGTGCGACGCGTTGGAGTACATAGCATTACGATATCAGCATTCAAAACCGAGCCAACAAGCGAGTCGGATTTTTTTACCGTCTTGTCGGTTATTGGAGTCTCAGAATCATGACCAATCACTTCGTAACCCATTGAGACGAAATACTTGGCAAACCATTGCCCCATCTTGCCACCCGCACCAATTATGGTAATGCCCTTCTTCATACAGAATCCCTCAGAACCCCATCTAATATCTTCATTCCTTCCTTTAGTTTCTTTTCGTTCTGACAGGCAGAGATTCTTATGAAATTCTTATAGTTGCCAAAACCGTCGCCAGGTGCCACGGCAACGCCGTAATCAAGCAGCTTGTTTGCAAACTCGACACCATCAAAGTTTGGTCTGTTTACCTTTGCAAAAAGATACATAGCGCCATCGGGAACAACAAACTCCAAGTCCATCTGTTTTGCTTCCGTGATAAGCGTATCAAGCTTTGACCTGATGCTCTTTGAATTGTCAGATATCTTTGCATGCAACGCCTTTAGTGCGGCGTACTGGATGGGTTCTGACACATTTGTAAGGCACAACGCCTGAAGCTTTGTCATTTTTTCTATAATTCCTGGGTCTGCAATCGTGTAACCAATCCTAAATCCCGTCATGGCATGAGATTTGGAAAATGATTGAGTGACGATTCCTTTTTTGTAATTATTGGAAAGGACGCTCTTCCAGCGAGCAAAAGCGTATTCGGAATAAATCTCATCACTGAGTACATACAGATCATTTCTTTTTGCAATCTCTACTATCTGGTCTTGAATCTCCGGTGCAAGAACCTTTCCTGTTGGATTGTTTGGATAATTCAAAACGATCATCTTTGTGTTGGTGTTGATTGTTTTTTCTATCTGCTCAACCGATGGCTCCCATCTGCCCTCAAGTGTAGTTGAAACGGTTCTGACTTTTACACCTGCATTTATGGCGCAATCCCGGTATGCTGGCCATGCTGGCTCAATTACTATCATCTCATCACCAGGATTCAGAAGCGTGGATATTGCAAGATAAATTGAAAAACGTCCTCCCGGTGTTACAAGAATGTTTTCTGATTCTACCATCGCACCGAATTTTTCTGAGGCATGTTCTGCAAGATCTGATCTGAGCTGGGGTATGCCTGAGGCTGGACCATATCTTACAAACCCTTTTTCGACTGCCTCTTCGAGAGCTTTTTTGACTATCTTTGGCGGCGCCAAATCCGGCTCGCCTACCTCCATGTGAATTATCTTTTTGCCTTGTTGTTCGAGATTCTTTGCCTTTGCAAATATCGTCAAATGCGTCTGCTTTCCTGAGGTCTGAACCTTTATCGATTCATTTAACAAAAAGTTAAGAAATTTTTTTCCAAGGGGCTCGTCAAGACCAATGCTTTGGCAAAGAGAGATAACCTCTTTTCGTAGTTGTTCCTCGCGTCCCTCATCAAAAACACTAAGACCACTACTTTTTTTGAGCTCGCCTATCTGTTTTGCAATATCTGTACGCTCTTTGAAAAGTCTTAACATCTGGAGTGTGATGTCGTCTATTTTGTTTCGTAATTGATCAATGTCTGACATTTCACAATACTGGTTTTATGAAACCGCCAATTAGCGCATGGTCTGCAAGGACAAGTGACACAAGTGAGTCCACCACTGGCGGCGCCCTTGGCACCACACAGGGGTCATGCCTTCCCTGAACTTGAAGTGTGACTGGTTTTTTTGTTCTGATGTCTACGGTGTTCTGTTTTTTTGCAATTGATGATGCCGGTTTGAACGCAACACGTATGACAATTGGCATTCCATTTGATAATCCTCCAAGTATTCCACCAGCGTTGTTAGTTCTTGTTAAAACCTTACCGCTTTTGAGGATGTAGGGATCGTTGTTTTGTGAGCCGAACAACTCTGAGCCAGCAAAACCGGAGCCAAACTCCACTCCCTTGACTGATGGAATCGAGTATATTGCCTTGCTAATGTCTGATTCAAGCGAACTAAAGATCGGCTCGCCTAGGCCTACGGGAACATTGACAGTCGTTGATTCTATTACCCCTCCTAAAGAATCTCCACTTTTTCGTGCAGCTAAAATCGCCTGCCGCATCCTTTGCGCGGTTTTCTGGTCAGGACACCTGACCTCATTTTCATAAATTCCGCTTTTCATTTTCAGCTGAAACTTTTCTTTCATTGCAATCTTGCCAACCTTGATGGTGTATGCATTTGTTTCAATCCCAAGCGCAACCTTGAGAAGCTTTCTTGCAATTGCACCGCCCATCACATGCGTTGCGGTCAGCCTTCCTGAAAATCGACCTCCGCCCCTGTAATCATTAAACCTGTGGTACTTGACCAAGGCAGGATAATCAGAGTGACCTGGCCTCATCTTTGTGACAAGCTGCTCATAGGCCCTCGAGTCCTGATCTTTATTCCAAATTATCATAGCAATCGGAGCACCTGTGGTGTGTCCCCTAAAAACGCCTGAAAGAATCTCAACTTGGTCGGTTTCCTTGCGTTGCGTTGAGACAAGCGATTGTCCCGGCTTTCTCTGATCAAGCATTTTTTGTATGTCTTTTTCTTGCAGCTCAAGACCTGCTGGACATCCATCAAGGACTGCTCCAACACATCTTCCATGGCTTTCGCCAAAGCTTGTTAACACTAACCTCTGACCAATAGAGCTGCCAACCATCAAATTAAAACCAGATTTTGATGCATATAACCTATATTGTTGCGATTCTTGCTCCAACATGCTTCATGTCAGAAATAAAATTTGGATAAGAGACATCTACCGATTCTGGATTTGAAACGGTACATCCACCCACAAACATTGCAGCAATACAAAACGCCATGAATAACCTATGATCATCTTCTGAGTTCAGCGAAGCCCCTTTGAGTGCAGTTGGAGGGTTGAGAATCAATCCGTCTTGTTTTTCGACAACTTTGACGCCAAGCTTTTTGAGCTCGCGCGCAATGATTGCAATTCTGTCAGTTTCTTTAAATCGGGCATGAGCTACATTGAACAACTCTATTGGAGATGCAGATTTTAGTACAAGAATGGAAAGTGGCGGTAAAAGATCCGGCGTGTTTGCCAAATCAAACCTTCCTCCAAGCAATTTTTTTGGCGCTTTCGCCATAATAGTGTCTTTTGTCATGGAAACCTCGACTCCAAGCTTACCAAGTATCTCAATTATTGCCTCGTCTCCTTGGGATAGCTCACCAACTGAAACCTTGATTTTCAGATTTCTGCCGACGAGCACGGCTGCAGACAACAACAACGCAACGCTTGAAAAGTCAGAGGGAACCGTAATCGTGGTATGCTTGTACTGCTGAGGTGCGATTCTGTATTTCTTGTATCGCTCTAACACTTGAACTTCAACGTCGAATTTTTTCATTGTCGTAATGGTTGCATCCAAGTAGGGCTTTGAAACAAGCTCAGAGCTTATGTTAAGAGTAATTCCATTATCGGTCAGTGGTGCAGCAATCAGCAACGCAGAGATGAACTGACTTGATACGTCTCCTCGAATAGATACTTCGCCACCCATCATCTTGCCTGTGATGGTCAGAGGTGGTTTACCCTCGTGTGACAAACATTTTGCACCAAGTGACTCGAGCGCATCCAGAAGAGGTCCCATCGGTCTTTTCTTGAGACTCTCGTCGCCTGTCAGGACGGTCTTGCCATCTCGGAGGGCTGCAATGGCAGCTGCAATTCGAATTGTTGTTCCAGAATTTGATGCATCTACAGAAATGTCGGTGTTTTCAAATTTGTCAATACCTATTACCTTTAGGTTGTTGTCTGACTCTTGGATCTGGGAACCAAAACTTTTGCAGATCTCAATTGTTGCGTTGGTGTCTCTTGAGCGTAACGGGTTTTTGACAATGCTTGTTCCTTTAGCCAACGACGCCAAAAAGATTGCTCGGTGCGTGTAACTTTTGTTTGGGGGGCACGTGATTGTGCCGCTAAGCATTGATTGCTCTACCCTACAGCTCATGGACCTCAGCCTTTTTGTTGTTTATCTCTGATGTTAGAATCCGACCTTCAAGTTCTGAAAATACCTTTTTTATGTACGGAATTTTGTCTTTTTTTGCTATGGCTGCAATGGCAGGACCGTTGCCAGAAACGGAGGCAGCAAGGGCGCCGCTTTCTACAAGCCGCAAGATTATCTTTGGATCAGAATTCAGAATCGAGGAGGCAGCAAATCCATTTAGTAGCATGGCGTTCCAATAGTTTCCATCCTTTGCAAAATTCCACGCCTTCTCAAATACGTCCTTTAGGTTCCTTAGATGTTTGATGTTTCCGCGCTTGCGTGACTTGGGGACAAAAATTGCAACAGAAAGATTTGTTGGAGTTTTTTCCATTCTGACTATCTTGCGTTCGTAATTGTTAGTAACTACCGTGCCTCCAAAATAACAGGCGCAAGCATCATCGTATGCACCAGTCATGCTGACCTTTGTGGCAATGGATGCATCCACACCAGCAAGCAGGACTTGTCTGTCAGTAAAATTCGGCTTGAATATCTTGTGGCATGCCAACGAGACAACAGAAGAGATTGCACTTGAGCTCTTCAGGCCGTAACCGGTTGGAATTTCGGATTTGAGATAGATCTCGATTTTATTTTTTTCAAGCTGCCTTTTTGGAATAACTTCTTCAACAACTCTATTGATTAGCCTTGAGCTCAGGCTCTGATCGTCTGACTCTAGTCGGATGCCCCTACCATCGGAGGCCTTAACAATTGTTTCCACTTTGGCTGCTATTCCGAGTGTTGCGCCCTTTCCCGTAGCTATGGCATTGACTATTGATATTGCGCCATGAATTGTTGCACTTACTTGAGTCATGCAAATCCCCCAAGCAAGACTTTTTTCATCACGTCGTATGGTGCCATTATCTTATGCCAGATCTCAAAGGACAGAGCTGCCTGACCCAAAAGCATCTCGTAACCGTAAATGACTGTGGCAGAGTTTTTCTTACTTTTTGAAATTAAGTCGGTGTTCATTGGCATGTAAACTATGTCGTAAACAACATTGTCCCGATTTATCGTCTCAGCGGAGATTGGACTTGGCTCGTTTTTTAGTCCAATCGAGGTGGCATTGACAATGAATTTATGACTTCCTGCAATCTTGCCTGCCTCATCAAGGGAAATAGAATCGGCCTCGATTCCAAGGCTCAAGGCAAATTTGGCAAGCGAATGCCCTTTTTCCCTTGTTCTGTTTGCAATTGTGATTTTACGCGCTTTTTCCTTTGCAAAACCTGCAACTATTGCTCTTGCGGCACCTCCTGCACCAACAAGCAGGACATCAGAACCGACTATCGAAAGATTTCTTTTTTTGATTGGTTCTAAAAAACCATCCATATCTGTATTGTACCCAACAAGCCTTCCGTTGTCATTTGAAACTGTGTTCACGGCACCGATAGTTTTGCATTCCTGGCTTGATTCGTCCAAAAACTTCATCATCTCTATTTTGTGAGGAATCGTGACATTAAATCCAGCAATCTTGATCTGCTTTAATGATTCGATTCCTGCTTCGAGCTCACCGCGCGGAATTCTGTACGCAATGTATGTGCAATCAAGTCCTAGCGCCTTAAAGGCAGCGTTGTGAATGCTTGGGGATAAAGAATGATCTATGGGATCACCAATTACCGCAAATGTCTTTGTCATCGTTATCTTTGCAAAGCATTGAGCGATTTAACTTCATCTAAGCTGAACTGTCCAGGTGCAACAGCCTTGCCAAGTGATACATATGTGTAGGGACTCCCAAGATGCAGGCACAGAATTCTTGAGAGCCTTCCGAAATTCCCCATCGCAAAGGCAATCAGCTTCGAATTTTGTTTTCTGTACAATGACAAAACATTTGTTGCATCGCGCACCGAGTTTGCAGTAGTAACTATCTTGACATGTTTTGATAGCTTTTGCATCTTTTCAAGTTTTTTTGAAAGGACAGAAAACCTTGGCGTTTTCTTAAAGTCATGCCATGAAACAAGAATCGGTGTTCCAGTTTTTCTTACATAATTTAGCAACTCTATGTTTTTGCTAAGCGTTGAAAACTCGATGTCGATCAAATAAGGGTTGTATTCTGAAATCAACTTTAGAGTGGAGATTCGGTCCTTTTCGGTTCCTTGGAATTTGCCGCCTTCTGCTTTTGGTCTAAGGGTGCAGACGCATCTGTTAAGGCGGTTCTTTGTGAGCTGGAGCGCCTCAGGAACAGCCTCTGGCCTCAAAAAGTCAAAGCGGATTTCGGCATAATCTGATCCTTTGAGTGCTTTTTGTAGGACGGCGTTGACCCGTTTTGGGGTCGTTTCTGCAATACTCACACATGTTTTGTATGACATGTAGAATCTATTTTTCTAAAATGTATTCGTCGGAAACTTCCATGCCAAAATGTCTTCCGGTGGCTGCCTTTGCATGCACTAGGACGGTGTCGCCCTTTTTGAGGTGGGTTACAGAAATAAGATGTCCGCCGGGTTTTACAAATCTGATCGTTTCAGCATCTTGTGCAATTATGCCTCCTATCTCATCATCCATCTGTGCTTTTATCATTAGCATTGGTCTTCTCTCAATTTTTGAGCGGCCGACAGTTGCACGTCTAGCTCTTCCCTTTGAATCGATGACTAGAACTTCTGAGCCGGTCTCAAGTTCTGAGAGATATTTTGTTGTACCATCCGGTGAGAGGGTGTAACAATGAACTGCGCCTGCGTTTACTCGAAATGGTCTTGGAGATGTAAACGATGATCCGACCGACTCGTTGTGCACCAAAAACAAAAAGTTTGATCTGCTTCCAATCAACATTCCCTCGCCTTTGTGTAGCATGGATGCCGTGTCGACGCAGACCCGCTCGCCGTCGCCGACCTCTTTGACATCGATTATCTTTGCTTCAGCAAGCTCAAAGCTACTTGTTCCAAGATAAACCATTGCCTCCCTTACTTCATTGATTGAGCCTGCCTCAAAGATTACTCCGTCTACTCCAATTTCTAAAATCGAAAACATTTTTCTAACTTCTTCGGGGGTTCTTGCAAGTGCAAATATCTCTGTGTGTATCTTGTGAAGCTTTGCAATGATGTTTTCAAGGGGGATTATCTTCCAGTCCTTGACTTCGATTATCACAAAATCAAGGCCTTTTTTTGCTTCAGAAAAGATCCTCTCGATGTCGGAATTTGAGAGAACCTTAAAGCGTTTTCCGACCTTTTTTCCCTTTGGTTTTGTCAAATCCTTTTCCAAGACAACGTACTTGGCACTTGGCGATGCATAAATTGAAGCAAGCTTTGACTTACCGAGGAGCTTTGGGTCAAGGTAAACAGTCTTGATTCCCTCATTTTCCAATCCTGCCAAAAACTTGCCAAGCTGTGACTTGGAAACCTTTGGTAAAATTATTAGCTCTTTACTTTTTTCCAATTCTCTTCTCTGCTTCTTTTGCTGATTCTTTTCTAAATATTATTGCAGCCAAAGCCTCAACCATACCGGCTGGGTTCTTGTGCGCAAAAATGTTACGACCATAAGTTACCCCTTTTGCTCCTGCCTTCATCGCATCTTCGGTCATTTGTAGAACATCCGCATCTGTCTTTGCTTTTGGACCTCCGGCAATTACCACTGGAACTGGGGTACTCTTTACAATTTTTGAAAACGAGTCAATATCACCAGTATACAAGGTCTTTACAATGTCTGCACCAAGCTCTGCTCCAATCCTTGCAACATGTCCTACTATCTCGGCGTCGTGAGGATTTTTGACGTTCTCACCACGTGGATACATCATTGCCAAAAGCGGCATGTTCCACTGGTGACATCCTTCAGCTATTTTGCCCAGCTGCTCAAGCATTTCCGGCTCTTCTTTTCCTCCTACGTTTATGTGGAGTGATACACCGTCTGCCCCAAGTCTTAGTGCCTCCTCGACACTTCCAGTCAACATCTTTCTGTTTGGCGAAGTAGAAAGCGATGTGCTTGCTGAAAAATGAATCAGTACCCCGACCCTGCTTGGCCTTGGCAATGATTTTAGAATTCCTTTGTTAATTATGACGCTGGTAAGGCCGTGCAACTCACACTGGTGGATTATATCGGCTGGACTTTCCAAGCCTTCAATTGGGCCGCTTGAGATTCCGTGATCCATTGGTATGCAAAGCATCTTGCCTTTGCGAAGAATGCGGTCCATTCGGATTTGTAGACCTGTGACCATGGTGGATCTCCTTTCTGTGCCCTAATTAAAAATAGCGTGCTTGACTGCACACATTTTTATAATAATGAAAAACCACAAAAATCAATTTGAGCCAAATCACTGAACAAATTCATTCCAGCGATATTGGTGATATTCTGGAAAGTTCTTTGAATGGAGTTCGCCCCTCTTACGAGGATACGGTGCGTCTTCTAAAATCCGACGACGTTCACCTCATGGGGCTTGTTGCAGGACACATCACAGCAAAACGATTTGGCAAAAAGGCATCATTTGTAAACAACATAATTTTGAATTACACCAATGTTTGCATCACCGACTGTAAGTTTTGCGCGTTTTACAGACCTCCAGGACACGATGAGTCTTACACTCTTAGTCTTGATCAGATCGAAGCAAGAGTAAAGACAGCATGGGAGATGTTTAAGATCCGCCAAGTTCTGATGCAGGGGGGACACAACCCAAACCTTGGCATCGAGTACTATGAAGATGCCTTTAGAATGATTCGCAAAAAATATCCTCAAGTTGGCGTGCATGGCCTTTCTGCATCAGAGATTGACATGATCGCCAAAGTGGAAAAAACATCAACAAAGGAAGTCCTTCTCCGCCTAAAGGAAGCGGGACTACAATCGGTTCCAGGAGCAGGAGCAGAGATTCTGGTAGATTCTGTAAAAGAAATAATCAGTCCAAAAAAGATCTCAAGTGATGATTGGCTTCGCATAATGGAAGAAGCTCACTCTGTTGGCTTGCCGGCATCTGCTACTATGATGTATGGGCATGTTGAGGGCATTGAAGACGTTGCAGAACATTTCCACAAGATTGCAAGACTCCAAGAAAAAACGGGAGGCTTTATGGCATTCATTCCGTGGAGCTTTGAGCCAAACAACACGCTTTTACAAAAAGAAAAACTAGTTTTCTACGGTGTGGGCGGAATGCATCTCTTAAAGATGATTGCCATATCGCGACTTGTCTTTGACGGATTAATCCCACACCTACAGTCATCATGGCTCACAAACGGCGTTGGAATGGCACAGATTGCCCTACGGTACGGCGCCGATGATTTTGGTGGAACGTTGATTGGGGAAGAAGTCGTCTCTTGTACCGGCGCACGCTCAACTGAGCTTACTGGACAGAAGATAATTGATGCGATTCGCCAGATAGGCTATCAGGTAGAAGAGCGTGACAACTTTTACAATCCTGTCAGGATGCACTAAAGACCGTAGCTTGACCACTTAGAGTCAACAAGTTTTTTTGTAGATTCGTCGACTAGGACTTTTTCTTGAATCTCTCGCATGTATCCTTCATCTATTGTCTTTTGTGTTGCATCGATTCCAAGCTTTGAACCAAGGTTCACTAGCGGCGAGGCAGGGTCGAGTGTGTCTGTGGGTGTGTTGTTAATGATTATAGTATCCCGCGCAGGGTCAGCGCGTGTAGTTATTGCCCAGATCACATCGTCCATACTGTGAACGTTGACATCATCGTCTACTACGATAAACATTTTTGTTAGTGTCAGCTGTCCAAGGCCCCAAAGGCCCATCATCACTTTTTTGGCCTGTCCTGGATAACGCTTTTTGATTGAGATTATCGCCATTCCTTGGAACCATCCGGCAGCCGGCATTGAAAAATCCACGACCTCGGGCTGGAACATTCTAATCAATGGGAGAAATGACCTTTCGATTACCTTACCAATGTATGCATCCTCCAAAATCGGTTTGCCAACAATTGTTGTAAGATAGATTGGCTTTTGCCTCCTCATCATTCCAGTCAACGTAAATGTTGGGTATGGCTCCTTTGGGGTATAGTAGCCAGTATGATCACCAAACGGACCTTCGTCCCTCACATCGGATGGGTCTACATATCCTTCCAAAACAACTTCTGCGTTTGCTGGCACTTCCAAATCAACTGTCTTGCATTTGACCGTCTTGATTCCCTTTTGTCTTGTAATCCCTGCAAACAAATACTTGTCTAATCCTTCTGGTACCGGGGCAACAGCAGAAAACACAGTTGCGGGATCTCCGCCGATAATTACTGCGGCCTCGATCTTTTTTCCCTGCTCTTTTGAAATATCATGATGATGTGCACCTCGCTTGTGTTTTTGCCAGTGCATGAGTGCAGTCCTTTCATTTAGAATCTGCATTCTGTAAACTCCGAGGTTTCTGACACCGGTCTCTGGATGTTTTGTTGCAACAAGTCCAAATGTTATGAATCGTCCAGCGTCCTTGTGCCAAGTTTTTAGAATTGGGATCTTGCCAAACGACGGCGAGTCATCAAAGACCTCGGTGACTGGTCCACTTTTTTCAAGCTTTGGGAAAACGTCTCCCATCTTTGAGAGCTCGGGGAGTTTTTTTATCTTGTTGAGAAACCCTGAGGGGATCTCCATTTTTGTCATGTCAACAATTCTCTGTCCAATCTCTGTAAAGTCTGACATCTCAAGACCAATCTGCAATCTCCTCATTGAGCCAAATGCGTTTCCCAAAACTGGCATATCGTAGTTTTTTACATTTTCAAAAAGGACTGCAGGGCCGTTTGTGTACATTACTCTCCTAAGAATTTCTGCAATCTCCAAATCGGCATCGACTTGGGTCTTGACACGTTTTAGCTCGCCAGCATCCTCTAATGCCTTGATGAACTCTGAAGTGTCTTCTATTGGCACACTTGCAGATTTGGGAAGATGTTGTATAAAGCTTGACTAGTTTGTACCGGTTTTTTGCAAAAAATCGACAAAGGCATTTTAATCAGCATTGACAAATTGAAATTGGTTGAGCGCAGAAAAATGTCCGGTTTGTAAGGGCAAGGGTACAATTGAGCTTTTGGCAACACAATGTCCATTTTGTAATGGAACGGGGGAGTTCACCAAGTCTGCTGAAAGCTATCTAAAGTCACACATCTGCCAATGCATATTTTTGGACAGAAAGACATGCCCACTTTGCGGCAAAAAGTGTCACCACGACACGCCAAACAAACCAAAAATTTTGATTGGACCTATCTGATTTTTTGTGATTTATCCTATTGGCGGAAGCTCGCTTTTCTTTCCATGCCCGCCTGAGCCAAACTTGCAGTAAAAGCAAAGGTCGGACTGCATGTGTGTCAGCTTTTCAAGCTGGATTGCGCCAATCTTGAGTGCGATTTTTGTCAAAAACTTATACTTGAGCGGCATGGATGGGATTACCTCATTCATGTAAACATCATAATGCTCTGGGCAAAACTTGAGTGTGACTTTGGTCGGATCCTTGCTTGTTTGGTTCACCGTCTTTGCAAAATTGATCTGCTCACGTATGTACTCGTGCTTTGGGCATGGACAGTCCTTTCCACCGGGATGTTTGTATGCTGGTGTATTTTTCCAGTCAAAATCCGGGAATTCCCGCTCAAAGTCATCCATTGTGTACTATAGTTTGTTGGTTCTATTAAATTTGATCCGTATCAATTCGGATATTTACCCAAATGTAAATAAAGGTCGTTCCTTTGTCCTAGTCTAGATGTCTGCTAAACTTACTAAGAAAGACTTGGAAGCTAAAATTGCAGAATTAGAAGAAAAACTTGCAAAGCTATCTTCTCAAATTGAGGCAAAATCGGCACCGCAAACACCTCCACCACAAGCTCAAGCACCGCCTCCACCAAAACCGCAAACACCTCCACCACAAGCTCAAGCACCGCCTCCAAAACCACAAGCACCACCACCGGCACCAAAACCACAACCAGAAGCTCAACAGCTTGCTGTCTCGGAGCTATGGAAGACCGCACCAATGTCTGATTTCCACACATACCGAACAAAGGTGACAGGGTATTCTCCATCACCAAACAGATACTATGCGGCAAAGCGCATTGGATTTGCCAAAGTCGATGTTCCAACATCTGACTGGAATCTACAAAAGACAAAGGTGACAGGCTACACACAACCATCAAACAAGTACTTTGCAACAAGAGAGAAGGCGGCATACCATCCAAGAAGCAAATACTTTGCAGGATTTGGACTCAAAGGTGGTTCTGAACAGTTAACAACGGCTGCACCCCCACCAAAACTGGAGAAAAAACCATCTCGCGGCAGCTTGCCAAAAGGCTTCTAAAACCCAAATTTTCTCAAATATTTTTGGATAATCTTAATGTATAGTGCACATTTCAAATTTTGGAAAATTCAAAATTATTTAATTTTTTTCAGAAAAGTTTGGCGATTTACAAAATAATTGTGAATTGTGAAGCCAAGTGAACAAAATGTAAATAAACTATTACGCCATGAGGGAAATTACATGGCTGGAAAAACTACTAAGAAAGACTTGGAATCAAAGATCGCTGAATTAGAACAAAAACTTGCAAAATTATCCGCTCAGTTTGAGGCACCGCCTCCACCCGCACCAAAACCACAGACACAGGCACCGCCTCCACCAAAACCGCAAACACCTCCACCACAAGCTCAAGCACCGCCTCCAAAACCACAAGCACCACCACCGGCACCAAAACCACAACCAGAAGCTCAACAGCTTGCTGTCTCGGAGCTATGGAAGACCGCACCAATGTCTGATTTCCACACATACCGAACAAAGGTGACAGGGTATTCTCCATCACCAAACAGATACTATGCGGCAAAGCGCATTGGATTTGCCAAAGTCGATGTTCCAACATCTGACTGGAATCTACAAAAGACAAAGGTGACAGGCTACACACAACCATCAAACAAGTACTTTGCAACAAGAGAGAAGGCGGCATACCATCCAAGAAGCAAATACTTTGCAGGATTTGGACTCAAGGTTGCAGGTGCTTTAGAAACTACGGCACCGCCTCCACAACTTAAGACTCCGCCACCACCACAACCACAAACACCTCCGCCACAAACGGCACAGGCATCAGCAGGTGGCAAGTCAAAGAAAGAACAACTTGAAGAATACGAAAGAGAATACCTAGTAAGGTTGCAGCAACAGCAACAAGCAGCTAGAACCCCGCCTCCACCACCAACAACGTCGCCAACCAGAGGTTCATTGCCAGCAGGATACAAACCTACTCCACCACCAACACCGCCACCAGCGCCAAAACCAAGCTCACCTAAAGGCTCAATGCCAAAGGACTGGAAACCGTCCTAAGAAATCTTTTTCTTTTATTTTAATTTGTTAGCACAGCAAGTACTTCTTCTGCATGGCCCTTTGGTTTTACAGATGGATATGACTTGAAGATTTTTCCTTTTTCATCAACCAAAAAGGTACTCCTGATGACTCCCATGTACTCTTTACCCATGAACTGTTTTTTGCCCCAGACGCCAAACTTTTTGGAAACTTTGGCGTCGGTATCGGATAAAAGAACATAGGGAATATTCATCTTTTCACAGAATTTTTTATGCGATTCCACATCATCTGTGCTGATTCCGATTATTTCTACTCCTAT
>CAZLSK010000009.1:0-18592 GCA_964562075.1 uncultured Candidatus Nitrosotenuis sp. | reverse complement strand
TGGCTCCAAGGTAACGGACAGGCTTGAGGCAATCAAGATGCTCATAAAGCGA
The DNA here is from genome assembly GCA_964562075.1 of uncultured Candidatus Nitrosotenuis sp. Lineage (GTDB taxonomy): Archaea > Thermoproteota > Nitrososphaeria > Nitrososphaerales > Nitrosopumilaceae > Nitrosotenuis. The sequence continues at coordinate 18,540 of CAZLSK010000009.1, read as the reverse complement.
GGCCGCGCCGACCATATTTTACTAACAGGATTGATTGCAAACGTGTTTTTGCGTGCTCAAGCACGGATCAAGTACCCCCTCGGCATCAAAGGTGAAGACGAGGTGGTCTCAAAGGCGCATTCGCTTTTAGGTGAGTATCCAGAGGTCTTTTTTACGCCAGTTGATGTTGCCGTCGACAACGACGGCAAGAGAATCGAGCTTGATGTCAGAGATCTCAAGGCAGGAGACCAGATATACGATCTTGGGCACAAAACGGTTGAGCATTATTCAAGGCTTATAGCAAGCGCAGGAACCGTTTTCATCTCTGGGCCTGCTGGATATTTTGAAAAGGAAGAGTTTAGCTATGGAACAAAGGCAATGCTGGAAGCGGTTGCAAACTCGATGGCAACTACGATCGTAAGCGGGGGACACCTCACATCAGCGCTAAAAAAATATGGCTTGGCTGAAAAAATAAATCACATCAGCACCGCGGGTGGCGCACTTGTACTGTATCTGACTGGCGAGAAGCTGCCGATGATCCAATCACTTGAGGACGCAGCCCAAAGGCACAAGCCTAAATAGCTGTCTTGCAGTTAGGGCAGTTTTTTTCTTCGGATTTACTGATGTGGGATTGCGTCTGACACGATGAGCATTTAATTGCCTCAAGTGGTTCAAAGAGCTTGAACCATTGTGTAGTAAAGTTCTGTGCAATGTTTCGCATCAGGCCCAACTTGCACAGTTCTGCAAAATATGGCTCCACGTCATCAATTGTAATGGATTTGTCGATATTACCATCTTTTTGTAAAATGTTAAAGATCTCGTCGTTTGTGAATCTGACGTTTGGGTCGTTGTATTTTTCAAAAATTATTTTCCGTATCTGCAACTGAATTGCGGTGTTTGCGGAATCGCCCATGTCAGTAGAGGCTTGCCGCCTCTTCTTTTAAGTTATCGAAGCCTTTGTTTTCCAACTTGCTTGCCACATCTGGCTCAGGGATGCTGTAAGCCCCAGCCTTCAAAACCTTCAAGGATAAAAGTGCGCATTTGATCCTAATTGGGCTTTGTTGAATCAGGTGTTCCAGCCCCAGCTCCGAAAGAATTGTTTCCTTTTGCAGGTTCTTTGCATAGTCGATCTCTTTTCCCTTTATCAGCTGTGTCAAAACCGAAGTGCACGCAGTGCAGATTGTACAGCCTTTTCCACTCCACTTAATGTCGCTTATTGAATCGTCTTTGACGTTCATCTGCAGTGTGATGCTATCGCCGCACATTGGATTTGCGTCGTGTTGCGATATGTCTGGGTGCTCCAAAGTACCTTCGTTTTGAGGGTGCTTTGCCTCATCGATTATTATCTCCGTGTACAGTGGATCGCTCATAACTTGAACAGCTCTGAAACTTTTTGAAGGGATTGTACCAGCCTGTCTACATCCTCTTTTGTGTTGTAGATGTAAAAGCTTGCGCGGTTTGTGGCTGCAACATTTAGTCTTTCCATCAAGACCTGTGCACAGTGGTGTCCTGACCTTATTGCCACACCCTCCCTGTCTATTATGTGTGCAACATCATGTGGGTGGACATCGTGAAAGTTAAAGGAAATGACTCCGCCGCGCTTTGAGACCTCTTTTGTTCCATAAATTGTGATTCCCTTTACCTTTGACATTTTTTCTAGGGCGTACTTGGTAAGTTCTACTTCGTGTTCTCGTATCGTCTGCATTCCTATCTTTTCGAGATAGTCTATTGCGGCCCCAAATCCTATGACATCTGCAATGTTTGGTGTACCTGCCTCGAATTTGTACGGCAGATCATTCCACGTTGTTTCGTATTTATGGACCTCCCTTATCATGTCGCCGCCGCCGTGAAATGGATTCATTGTCTCAAGGACGCTCTTTCTTACCCAGAGGACCCCGATTCCTGTTGGGCCAAGCATCTTGTGGGCAGAAAATGCAAAAAAATCACAACCAAGGCTCGGAACATCTACCTTCATGTGAGGGACTGCCTGTGCACCATCGATAAGAACCGGCACCCCAGCCTTTTTGCATTTTGAGACAATCTTTTCTGAATCAGTAATTGTTCCAAGGACATTTGACATGAGGCTAAACGTTACAAGCTTTACTGTGCCTGTTGCAAGATACCTGTCGAGCTGCTCAATTATCAGCTCTCCGTTGTCGTCAATACCAATGTATTCCAGCTTTGCATTTTTTTCCTGCGTCAAAAGCTGCCAGGGAACAATGTTGCTGTGGTGTTCGTATTCGGTCGTAACAACGATGTCTCCCTCTTTTACGTTAGCCCTTCCCCACGCATATGCCACCAGATTTATTGCCTCTGTGGTTCCCCTCACAAAAATGATCTCCTCGCGATTTTTTATGTTGAGAAATTTTGCAATTTTGTCTCTTACGCCCTCAAAGGCCTCAGTTGCCTCTTCTGCTAAGGCATAAACTGCCCTGTGAATGTTGGCGTTGTGGTTTTTATAATAATCGGTTATTGCGTCTATGACCTGGTTTGGTTTTTGGGTCGTGGAGGCATTATCAAGATAGACAAGCGGTTTGTTGTCCCTTACAGTTCTACTTAGAATTGGAAAGTCTTTGCGAATTTGTTCAATAGAAAAAGATGTCTGCAATCTCACACCTCAACATAAATCTCGTTTTGATCTATTTTAACATTGTACGTTTTTAGCTGCTTCTCTGCTGGTGGGTTTAGAGGCTTGCCATTTTCCAAATTGAAAACAGAAAGATGTAACGGACACCTCACACCCTCCTCAGTCAAAAACCCCGTTGAGAGGTCAGCCTCCTCATGTGTACAGATTCTGCTGCTTGCATAAATCTTTCCGCCAAGATTTGTTATCATCAAACGTTTGTCCTCATAGTCAAAGCTGAACATCTCGTTGTTTCCAACTTGGTCCTTTGTACATGCCTTTATCCACTTGCCCAAATTCATTCACCTGTATTTGTAGTGAGTCTCAAGCTGGTCCGTCTCTTTGTATCGTACCTCTTCGACTTCGACTATTGCTCGGAGATTCTCATCGGATTTGAGTACAAGATCCCTTCCCTGCCATTTGGACTCGATCAAATATGCAATCCATGCTCTTACCTGGTACGACATTGATCTCGACATGGGCTCCAAAAATCCTTCAACGATTATTTTTTCTGCCTCCGAGCGGCTTAGGCAACGTGTTCCAAGATAGAATACCTGTTCTTCATCCACTTGGGCAACGGATGCAGAGTGTGTAGCCTTGACATCGTTTGTAAAAATTTCAAGCCCAGGTATCGCATCGGATTTTGCATCCTTGTCTAGCAGAATGGAGCGGCCCGAAAGGAATGATTTTGATTGCGATGCACCCTCCAAAATTCGTATCATTCCCTTAAACAATGATTTTGATTTGTTTTTGAGTACTGCGCGTTGCACTACCTTTCCTTCGGTTGATGGTTTTTTATGGATGAGATTTGCGGAAAGGTCAAACGATTGTTCATTGTGTCCAAAGACTACTTCGGCATCATCAGCAGATGCTCCAGGCCCATCAAGCAGGTAATTGGTTTTGTATCGCGACAGCATAGAGCCAAACAAGCCGAGATACCAGCTTATCTTTGCGTCTTGTTCTAATACAGAGTTCCTTGTAGAAAAGTTGACAGCTGACTGGTCCATTGCCTGCAGTGTGGTTAGCTGGAGGTTGCTGTTTGGTTGCAGCTGAACCGTGAGAAGCTCAAGGTATGCTTGCTGTTTTGTTGCCTTTGGTGCGTACAATTCTTGCACTATGCTTGCCTTGCTGCTTTGCTCAGCCACGATAAGGTTTTTAGAAATCGTCGAGGTTCCGTCAGCAGAGATTGATGAGATTAGGTGGATTGGTCTTTCCAGAACTAGATTCTTTGGAATTTTGATAAAGATTCCCGAGTTAAACGCAGCGTTGTTTAGAGCGGTGTATTTGTCTTCTTTTGGATCGTTAGACTCTAAGATTTTTTTGACAAGGTCTCCTTGTGTTTTAATGGCGTCATAGATTGATGAGATGATCAGGCCTTTTGATTTTAGCTCATCTGGAATGTTAACTCGATAAATGTTGGAGCCGGTTTGGATGATGTGTATTTCTTTTTCAAGTTCTGCAAGCCTTGGTTTTAGCGAATCAAAGATTGCACTCTGCGATTCCACTACAAGTGAGACTTGGGATGGGTCCATTCTCTTTGCGTCCGTGTACTTGTTGTACAGGGGTGAGACCTCTGGCGGCAGGCTCTGGTATATCGAAAAGGCATTTTTGCGGTACTGCTTTAGCCACTCTGGCTCGTTTTTTGATGACGAGATCTCATCTACGTGGCTGGTGTTGATTGTGGATAAAGCAAGCGTTTGCATATTACAAAGAGGAGAGGGATTATCCTACCGAGTCATCCATCTCTAGTTTTATTAGTCTGTTAAGCTCAACGGCGTATTCCATTGGGAGCTCCTTTGTGAACGGCTCCATGAATCCATTTACAATCAGCGTCAGTGCCTCTTCTTCGGAGAATCCCCTAGTCATTAGGTAAAAGATCTGCTCATCACCAATTTTGCCAACTGTCGCTTCGTGCGTTACCGTCGCGTCTTCTTGGTTTATCTCCATGTATGGGTATGTGTCCGTCTTGGATGTATCGTCAAGCAATAATGCGTCGCACCTTACAGATGCCTTGACGTTTGTTGCACCCTTTGCCACATGAAGCAACCCCCTGTAGGTGGTTCTGCCGTTTAGGCGGCTAACAGACTTTGAGGTGATTCTAGATGTGGTGTTTGGTGCCAGATGAACCATCTTTGCGCCGGTGTCTTGGTGCTGGTTTTTGCCTGCAAATGCAATTGAGAGGGTCTCGCCGTGTGCCCGTGGTCCTAAAAGATAGACTCCTGGATACTTCATCGTTATTTTGCTTCCAATGTTTCCGTCAATCCACTCCACTCTCGCACCCTCGTATGCATACGCCCTCTTTGTTACGAGGTTGTACACATCGCTGCTCCAGTTCTGGATTGTTGTGTAACGGAGCTTTGCGTCCTTGTGTGCGATTAGCTCAACTACTGCAGAGTGCAGTGACTCTGACGAGTAGACCGGGGCTGTACAGCCCTCGATGTAGTGTACCTCTGAGCCTTCGTCTGCAATGATCAATGTTCGCTCAAACTGGCCAATGTTTTCTGCGTTGATCCTAAAGTAGGCCTGCAGCGGCATGTCCACCTTGACTCCTGGCGGGATGTAGATGAAAGAGCCACCACTCCACACTGCGCTGTTTAGTGCAGCGAACTTGTTGTCCTCTGGAGGAATTATTTTGCCAAAATATTTTTTGAAAATCTCAGGGTGTTCTTTGAGTGCGGTGTCGGTATCTAAGAATATTACTCCTTTTTTGGCAAGATCCTCACGGAGATTATGATAGACTACTTCGGACTCGTATTGTGCTCCCACTCCTGCCAGAAATTTCTTTTCTGCCTCCGGAATTCCCAGCTTATCAAAGGTCCTTTTTACCTCTGCTGGTACATCGTCCCAAGATTTTTCGGTTTTTTCAGAGGCTTTAGCATAGTAATAGATATTGTTAAAATCAATTGTAGAAAGATCGGCACCCCAGTTGGGCATTGGTTTTTTCATAAAAACCTCGTAAGAACGCAATCTGAAGTCAAGCATCCACTGAGGTTCGTTTTTGAGTTTGCTGATTTCTGTAATTACTTCTTTTGATAGACCTTTTTTGCTTAGGTGCACATACATCTCAGTAGAATCCTTGAAGTCGTATCTCGAATAATCCATCTCGAGATTTTCAGTTGCCATAAAGCACAAAGCTTTGTTATGTTATAAATAGATTATACACTGAATACTAGTTGTCTTTCGGAGTAGCTACAGCTAATGTAGCTCAAGCTAATGAAAAAATATTTTTCATTGCTTCAAATGCGCCAGGGACTGTGTGAACACCTGCAACTTTTGGTTCTGCATTAAATTTTTTCAGCTCATCTGCAGTGAAGGGGCCAATCGCTACGATCTGAATATTTTTGAGATGCCTTAGCAGCTCAGCCTGTTCATATTGTTCTGACATTATTTCAAAAAATCCCCTTACGGATGACGCGCTGGTAAAAACAATTCCATCGATTTTGTTTTTGGAAAATAACTCTCTGAACTCCTGCCATTGATTTGTATCGGAAAAGGCTTGCACGTCGTAAAGATGGTTTTCTTTTACTATCAGTCCAATTTTTTGCAAAAGTTTTGCCAAAAATTCTGTGGAGGCACCACTGCGAGGAACAATTACTTTTTTTCCTTCTGCATTCAACTTTGTAAACAGCTCTCCTACACCCACTGAGGAGTATCTGTTTGGCACGTACGAAATCCTGATTCCTTCCTGTTCAAGGGCAGCCTTTGTTTTTGGACCCACAGCTACGACAATTGTGTTTGCAACTGCAAGTTGTAGTTGTTGGTACTTGGAGTTTGTTTTTGCTACATCAAAAAGAAGCTTTACTGCCTTTGAGCTCATAAAAACCGAGTAATCTGGATTAAAACTGGCAATATCGGAGAGAAATTCGTCTACTATCCTGTCTCCTTTGCTTACCAGCTCAATGGTCGGGATTGGCATTGGTATTGCATTTTCCCTTGTTGCAAGCTCAATGAACTCCTTTGAATCCTCCTTTGAGCGCGTAATTGCTATTGTTTTTCCTGAGATCATGGTCTCCATCCTACTGATTTGTGAAGTCTTACAACGTTTCCTATTATAATTATTGATGGTGGTAAGACCTTATTTTTTTTGATTCTTTCTTCAATGTTTCCAAGTGTTCCAGTGATCATTCTATGTTTTTCCGAGGTGCCGTTTTGTATTACTGCAACAGGGGTGTTCTTGCTCAAGCCTCCTGCTACAAGTTCCTTTGATATTACATCTATTCTTGAAAGACCCATCATTATTACAATCGTCTCTGCAGATTTTGCAAGATTTCTCCATCTTACCTGCTCTTTTTTCTTTTGTGGATCCTCATGTCCTGTCACAAACACAACAGATGATGAGTACTTTCTATGAGTTAGTGGAATTCCCGAATATACTGCAGAGCCTATGCCAGAGGTGATTCCTGGAACTATCTCAAATTTTATTTTGTATTTTCGTAGGTGCTCTGCCTCCTCACCCCCTCTGCCAAAGATGAATGGATCACCGCCTTTGAGTCTGACAACTTTGTTGTGTGACTTTGCATATTTGATCATAAGCTGATTTGTCGTGTTTTGATGTTTGTAGTCGTCACCCACCTCACGACCAACGTAAATTTTTTTTGCTTTTTTTGGAATCATTCCAAGTATTTTTTTGCTCACTAGCCTATCGTACAAAACGACGTCTGCTTTTTTGATCAGCTCGACGGCGCGCAGCGTTATGAGTTTTGGGTCTCCAGGCCCTGCCCCTACTAAATACACCGTTCCGCTCATTTGTTCCACTCCTCCAGCTTTTCTCGCCAATGTGCAGCAAGCTCATGGACTCCTTTATGTGTGAGCTCCTCGGCTACTATTTGGCCTAGCTTTTGCGGTTCCTTTTTTGAGCCTGATTTTTCGACAATTAGTGATTTTTTACCATCAATTGAATATGCAACAACAGTCAGCGTCATGTCTGCTCCATTTACACGGCCATATGCTCCAACTGGGAACCTGCATCCAGAATCCACAAATTTAGAAAGAGTCCTCTCGGACTCTACAGCAATCCTCGAGTCCTCATCTTCGATTTGTCTGAGTACATCAAGGGTTTTTTTGTCATCTGCACGGCAGACGATGCCAAGGGCTCCCTGTCCGGGGGATGGTGGAAAGTCAATGATTGGCAGCCTTGTGTATTTGACATGTACACCAAGTCGGTTAATGCCGGCCTGTGCCAGCACAACTGCGTCGTATTTGCCCTCCTGTACTTTTTTTATTCTTGATTCCACGTTTCCGCGAATTGGTTTTACCGTAACATCGTTTCTGATTCTTGAGATCTGCACCGCGCGCCGCAGACTGCTTGTGCCAATGACAGCGTTTGCTGGAATTGTCTGCAACGTATGATCTTGATTTGAGATAAAGACGTCGTTTACATCTTCCCGTCTTGGAACGCATCCAAGCACAAGGTTTTCCATCAGTTGTGACGGCACGTCCTTTAGGCTATGGACTGCAAAGTCTATTGCCTGGTTTGCAACCGCCTTGTCTATTTCTTTTTCAAAGATTCCTTTTTGATCAATTGTAAATAGCGGTCTTGCATCCGTGTCCCCCTTTGTCTTTATCGTCTTTATTTCAAAGTCATGTTGGGGATTTTTCTTTTTTAATTCGGCAATTACCCAGTTTGTTTGTACAAGCGACAGCTGACTGCCCCTCGTCCCTAAGATAAATTTCAATTTCTCACCATTCTTAGTGCATAACTGTATGCATCGATTGCCTTGTTAAGGTCCGTTTGTGTGTGGGCATGTGAGAAAAAACCCGTCTCAAACTGCGATGGAGCAATAAAGACTCCTTTTTTTAGCAGATGGCAAAAGAGACGGTGAAATTTGGCCGTGTCGGATTTTTTTGAGCTCGAATAATCAGTTACAGGTGAATCGGTAAAGAAAATCTGAAACATTGAGGACAAGAAATTAACCTGATGCGGTACGTTAAGGTCGTAAGTGATGTCACCTATGGCTTTTGATAGGGTAGAACAATATTTTGCGAGTCGGCCATAGATTTTGCTTTTCAGCCTTGTCATAGTCTTAATTGAGCTGATTGCAGCACTAACAGAGATCGGGTTTCCTGCAAACGTACTTGCCTCGTATACCTTGCCGCCCGGGGCAAGCTGATCCATTATCTCTTTTTTCCCACCTACTGCTGAGATTACAAATCCGTTGCTTAGTGCCTTGCCAAGGGTTGTTATGTCAGGCCTTATGCCATAATATTCCTGTGCTCCTCCAAGTGAAACTCTAAAGCCGGTCACAATTTCATCAAAGATAAGAGGTATGTCGTGCTCCTCTGTGATCTTTCTCATTTCCTTCAGATAGTTTTTTTTCGGCAAAATCAGTCCCATGTTTGCCAAAACTGGCTCCACTATTACTCCTGCAATGTCATTATTTTTTGAAATTACAGATTCCAGTTGCTCGATGTCATTATACTGTACAACAATAGTGTTTTTTGAAAAATCAGGCGGAACGCCATCGGAGATCGAGATCCCATTGTGCGCCGAGCCAGAACCTGCCTTTACCAGCATCGACTCGTGTGCACCATGGTAGCAGCCCTCAAATTTTATTATCTTTTTTCTTTTTGTGATGCCTCTTGCAAGTCGGATTGCTGTCATCGTCGCCTCAGAACCACTGTTTACCACTCTGAGTTTTTGCATCGATGGAAATAATCTGGTAATGAGGCTTGCAAGCTCTACTTCAAGCTCAGTTGGTGCGCCATACATAGTACCTGCTTCTAGCTGTTTTTTTACGGTGGAAATCACCTCTTTGTTTCGATGTCCAAGCAACAACGCCCCGTAACCATTGCAAAAATCTACGTATCTATTGCCATCAACATCCCACAGTGAGCTACCCTGAGCCTTCTTTACAAAAAACGGATAGGGTTCAAAATAGCGAACCGGGCTGTTGACTCCAGATGGGATTATCTTTTTTGCTTCATCAAAGAGGTTTTTTGATTTCGACAACAACTTGGCATGATTTTTGTTATTATTAATCGTAAATGTCAGGCATCCCAAAAATTGCTTTAAAATTTGAATCTAATCCTAATGTGTTCTGAAATTTTCGTTTATGAGATGCAGGATTTTTTCAAGCAGTTTTTCCTGTTCTATCTGAGGTTCGGCGCTGATGAGCAATAGGTCATTGTTAGTCATTGGAATGCTGAATTGCTTTATTTTTTCATAGACAGTCATTGAATACTGCGGTCTTCCAATCTTGTAAGAAAGATTTTTTCTTGTTTCCCATCTTTGAGCGGCGTAGTGCAATGACATCTTTACCTCATTAGGAGTAAGAAATCCCCCCACACCCTCTTTTAATCCTCCCGATATGATGTCGCCATTTTTTCCCAAAATCCCAACGAATCGGATTTGTTTATCTAAAGCCATTATCCTCTTGCACAGCTCATCGTAATCCATACCTGACGACTAAATCACTGTAAAATAACGGTTTTTCTAATCGCCAAAATCGATAATGGGTTCAGTATGTGTTATTGTTCACACTTTAGGAGAATGTCGTTGTCCGTCTCGGTTACAACACAAGAGTCGTTGTCGTCTCCACCATCAATGATATCATTTCCTGCTGAGCCGATAAGAACATCCTCCCCTGATTGACCCTTGATGATGTCAGCTCCACCTTCGCCGTTAATTGTGTCATCTCCTTCGTTTCCGTAAATGATGTCCTCGCCATCTCCTGCAAAGACACAGTCATTTCCTTTTCCTGCAGAGATGATATCATCACCACCTGCTCCGAATATGAGGTCGGCAAAGGTAGTTCCTGTCAGGATATCATAGTCTTCGGTTCCCATTATCATGTTGTATGAGGAGACTGGTTTTCCACATGCCTCAACGGTGATTATCTGAGTCTGATTTACAGAGTTGCCAAACATGTCAAATGTGGTCCATGTGACCACCGTTTCACCAAGTGGGAAGATCTCTGGAGCATCGTTTGTTATTGTTGGCGATTTGTCAGTTAGGTCGTTTGCAGTAGCAGCTCCAATTGAGACTGGCGTCTCAAGGGAAACAGCATCAACCACAAGGTTTTGTGGAACAACCAGTTGTGGTGCAGTGGTATCTTCTACTGTTACAAGCTGGATTGCAGAAGCCGAGTTGCCTGCCTCATCGGTTGCAGTCCATGTTACTGTTGTCTGACCTAGTGGAAATACATCTGGTGCATCGTTTGTTAGGGATGTAATGTCCAAAATATCCGAAACTGTAGGTACTGGGAGTGAAACACTGGTATTATCGGCACTTGTTGCCTCTGCCACCACCTCATCTATTTTTGCGAATTTTGGTGGAACGGTATCAACTACTGTTACCATTTGAGAAACGGTTTGTGTATTTTCCGAATCATCCTTTGCTGTCCATGTGACTATCGTCTCTCCTACTGGGAATACAGCGGGTGCGTCGTTTGTGATACTTGACACACCTACGTTGTCAGATGCCTGCGGCGTCTCCATGGCAACGGCGTTGTCTGATTTTGATGTTGCTTCGACTGTAATGTCTGCTGGTGCAACAATGCTTGGTACAGTGGTATCCTCGATTGTGACTGTTTGTGTGGCTGTTGCAGAGTTGCCTGCCTCATCGGTTGCAGTCCATGTTACTGTTGTCTGACCTAGTGGAAATACATCTGGTGCATCGTTTGTTACTGACAGTACCCCAACAAGATCTGTTGTCTGTGCATCGCCAAGTACAACCGAGTTGCTGTCAGAAGAGGTTGCCTCAGCTGTAATGTCTGCTGGTGCAACAATGCTTGGTGCGGTGGTATCAACTATTGTAATGGTTTGAAGCACAGAAATTGCATTTCCTGAGGTATCTGTTGCCGTCCACGTAATTGTTGTTGTTCCAAGACTAAAAACACCTGGCGAATCGTTTGTAATGCTAGCTACGCCAATTACATCTGTTGCCGTGGCATCACCAATAGAAACGCTAGTGCCATCCGAAGATGTCGCTTCAATTACTAGGTCTTGCGGCACCACAAGCTCCGGTGTGGTGGTATCCACCACAGACACTAACTGTGTAGTGGTTGCCACATTGCCCGAGGTGTCAGTGGCAGTCCAAGTAACTGTGGTTTGTCCAAGTGCGAATGAAGATGGTGCGTCGTTTGTTACTGATTCTATTTCTACAAGATCAGAGACCTTTGGTTCTCCAAGGATTACGACGTTTTCTGAGACGCTTGCTGCTTCCACCTCAACATTTTTTGGCGGTGTAAGCTGAGGCAAAGTGGTGTCAATTATTGTAATGGTTTGATCTGCAGATACGCTATTGCCATAACTGTCTGTAGCGGTCCAAGTAACTACCGTAGTACCAAACGGAAATTCTAATGGAGCGTTATTTGATATGGATGAGATTCCTGTTATGTCCTCTACTGTCGGCTCGCCGATGACGACTAGATTTCCTGCAAGACCTGTTGCCTCTTGTGTGATGTCTGGTGGAGGAATCAGTGTTGGTGGAGTTGTATCGACAATTGAGATGGTTTGAGTTGCAGTCGAGTTGTTACCTGCTGGATCAACTGCAAGCCACGTTATGCTGGTCTGACCAATCTGGAAAAACTCAGGAGCATCGTTTGATATTGTGACCTCTTGTACATCAATTACTTTTGGCTGCACAAGCGTTACTGTGTTAGATTTCTCAGATATTGCCTCCACTATCACTTCCTGTGGTTGCGAAATAACTGGTGCAGTAGTATCAACAACGGTTACCTTTTGAATCGATGTACCCACATTTCCTACAACGTCAACTGCCGTCCAAATTACTTCCGTTTCCCCAAGCTGGAAAAACGGTGGAGCATCGCTTGATATCGAGGAGACTTCTGTGTTATCAGACGCTGTCGGCTCACCAAGATTTACTTGGTTCTGATCAAGACTTGTTGCCTCTATTGTAATGTCTGCTGGCTCGTGTACCTTTGGAGGAGTTGTATCAGTAATCGTGATTTTTTGCGTGTAAGTTGCAACATTTTTTGCCACATCGGTTGCAGTCCACGTTACTATGGTCTCACCTACTGGAAAGACCCCAGGTGCGTCATTTGTAATTGACAGAACTCCAACCACGTCAGAAACGGTCGGATTGCCAAAAGTGACTGTGTTTTCAATACCCTTTGCCTCCATCGATATGTCTGGCAGGTTAGAAATTACTGGTGGTGTGGTGTCGCCCACAGTCACGGTTTGTGTTGCAATGCCCACATTTCCAGCACCGTCAATTGCTGTCCAAATAACAGTCGTGATTCCAAGAGGAAACTCTGCAGGCGCGTTGCTTGTCAGTGATTTGATTCCACTTTCGTCTTCTGCAATTGCCTTTCCAATTGAGACTGCGGTCAGCCCTCCCGTAGCCTCAACGTAGATGTCCTTTGGCGGAGTCACTAAAGGTTTTTTGAAATCGTTTGCAACTGGCGTTATTGTTTGCTCGGTTTGTGTTTGTTGTGTCTCCGTTGTGTCCTTTGATCCGAACTTTTGAATCCTGTGATTGCTAGAGTCGACAACGAACAGATCACCGTCAGAGTCAACTGCAACATCTTTTGGGATCTTGAACTGGCTGTTTGCAGTACCAGCCGATCCAAAGGTGGTCTTTGTGTTCCCATCCTTGTCCATTACTAAGATTCGGTTGTTTGCCGCATCAGCTACAATTATGTTTCCTGCTGAATTAACTGCAACGCCATCAGGAGATATTTTGAATCCTGCTGATGATGCGCTAAAGCTTTTTAGAAAAACCCCTTCAGAGTTGAACTTTTGAACTCGGTTGTTGCCAGAGTCACCGACATAGATATTTCCAGAGTCATCAACCGCAATTCCAAGAGGAAAGAGGAACTGTCCCTGTCCTGTACCACTTGATCCTATGGACTTGATGAATTTGCCATCCGAATCAAATTTTTGGACTCTGGCGTTTGCAGTGTCGACCACATAGACATAGTCATCCTTGGATACTGCTATTCCATTTGGAAGCTTGAGTCGGTCTTGCTCTTTTCCATCAGAGCCCCACGACTTGATAAAATTTCCAGTGGTATCGAATTTTTTTACAATATTTAGCTCATGATCTACAGTGTAAACAAAATTGTTGCGCACAGCAATTCCTGCTGGTTCTGAAAACTGGGTGGGGCCTGTCCCCTTTGAGCCCCATGAATGAAGGTATGTTCCATCGTTATCAAATTTCTGGACTCTAAAGTTACCAAGGTCTGTTACGTAGACGTTGCCTGCTTCATCAACTGCCACATATTGTGGGAATGTAAAGACACCTGTTTTTACAAGTCCCTGTCCACCCCAGCTGCTTACAAAAGGATAATCACTTGCAGCCTGAGCTGGCACTACAAATGCTAAGGTAAAAACGAAAAATACCGCTAGTATAGCTATTCTGGGCTGCATCCATGCGTAGCTTTCGAGGTTTGCAAAAGATCTCGCAAGTAAGGATTTCTTGCAGTTTTAGTCAATTTTTTTGGCAAACTAGAAGGGCTTGTTGACTTCGCGCGTAAAGACGTAGCTAGCAAGACCCACCATCGCAACCACAAAGGCACCAATTACGCCAAGGCTTACGGCGGTAGTCACGCCCTCCGTAACACCAGTCATCAAACCCCTTACAAGAAGAACCGTGTATGTCACTGGATTGAATTTTGCTGCAGTGGCAAGCCAGTCTGGCAAAAGCTCAAGTGGGAAAAGCGCAGGGCTTAGCATGAATAGTGGCATTCCGAGAAAGTTGATTATTCCCCAAAACGTCTCCTGTGACTTGGCAGTTGCTGCAACAATTATAGAGATTCCCGAAAACCCCAGTGAAAACAAGATCACAAGCGCCATGATTGGGCCTATCACAAGCAGGTTTGGAAAACTTACACCAATTATTATTGCAATTCCAATTATCAATGCAGATTGGAGTGCAGAGATTAGCGATATTGCAAACATCTTGCCAAGAGCGATGGAGGAGCGAGAGATTGGTGCAGTAAGTGCCTTGTTCATAAATCCATATCTTCTATCCCACAGTGTGTTGACTCCACCAAAGATACTTGTAAAGATCGCAGTCAGGATTATGACCCCAGGCGCCATAAACTCCAAGTATGTTCCGTCAAACCCAACAGACTGTATGAGTGGTCTTGTGCCCGCAAAGGTATGTCCTATGACAATTATCCAAATGGCTGGCTGGATGAGTCGTATGAGTACGCCGCTTCTGGACTTGCGGTATCGCTTCATTTCGCGCCAAAAAACAGTGTACGTATCGTAAAACATCATGATCTCATCCTCTCCCTTATGCGGTATTCCTTTCTTTGATCATATGGTGTTCCGTTGCTATCTCGCAGCTCATGGCCCGTATACGATAAAAACACATCATCAAGTGTTGGAGGTGTAATTGAGATCGATTTTACCACAATTCCAAGTTTTGAGGAAAGTGAAAAGATCATTGGTGCAACCTCAGCTCCCTTTGATGAGAAGACAGTTATCTTGCCGTTGTCTTCTGTCACATCGTTTACGAATTCTATCTCCCTAATAGATGAAACAAGCTGTGACTTGGAGCTGTGTTCATCAATTGAGATGGCAATTATTCCTCCCCCAAGGGCGTTTTTTAGTGTCTGTGGTGTGTCTATTGCTTGGATTTTTCCATAATCAATTATGCCTATTCTGTCACAGAGCCTGTCAGCCTCCTCCATGTAGTGCGTTGTAAGAAAGATCGTCATTTTGTATTCGTCATGGATTCTTCTGATATATTCCCAGATCTTGTGCCTGGTCTGAATATCAAGTCCTACTGTGGGTTCATCCAAAAACAAGACCTTTGGTCTATGCAAGAGGCCGCCAGCGATTTCCAGCCTCTTTCTCATTCCGCCAGAATAGGTGATGGCAGCTGCGTTTTGCTTGTCTGTCATCTCTACTAATTCTAGGAGCTCGTTTATTCTTGGCTCCAGCTCGTTTTTTGGAATGTGGTTTAGTCTACCCTGGAGGACGAGGTTTTCCCGTCCTGTGAGGTACTCGTCAACGGTTATGTCTTGTTGGACATAGCCTATTTGCTCTCTGACTTTTTTTTGCTCAGAGACAACATCATGGCCAGCTACAAATGCTTTGCCTGCTGTTGGCTTGAGAAGCGTTGTGAGCATCATCATAGTTGTACTTTTTCCTGCACCATTTGGACCCAAAAAACCAAAGATCTCTCCTTCGTTTACCTGAATCGAGATGTCATCTACAGCTATTACGTCAGTGCCATAGATCTTTTTAAGAGACCTAGTCTCTATCGCATACACTACGATCAACCAGCCGCCTGAGTATAAAATGGTGTCTTAACATTGCTAAGGGATCAAAAAAATTGTGAAAAAAAATTTAAGGCGGAAAAAATTCTTTGCATCCATGAAGGGTCTTTGCCATGTTTGTTTCAGCTCAAATGTGGAGATAGTGTTGAATCAAGGCACGCCGATTTGCCGCAGTTGTCTGTCAAAGACCAACTAACTTTTTCTTTAAAAATTAAAAAAATAGAATCTAGTGCAGGTTTTTGTATTGTTCTTTTGTAAGCTTTAGAATTACCTTTTCGCCAACGCCCCAGATGTCAGATTTTGTTACTATCTTTGTGTGAAGCACCCCGTCTGTTACCTCAATTGAGTGCAACTCGTTTGTTTCGTTGTCCTTGACTAGTCGCTTTACCTTGCCAAGCTTGTGTCCATCAATGTCAACTACCGCTACATCGGTTCGAATTGGAGGTCTACTAAGCAAAAGCGTTTTTTCCGTGAATTTGTCAATGTATTCAGTTGGTAGATAGTAATCCTTGTGGAATCCTTGATGAATTGTTACGCCAGAGACAGTCAAGGTATTAGAGTTAATGTGGATGTGTTTTACCTTGCCATATTCGATTCCCTCCCTGTCAACCACCTTTTTGCCCGCAAATTCGTCTGCGGTACACAGATTCTCATTCATTCCATCTAATTGTGTCGCCATTGGATTGTTTTTCCAGATTGGTTTATGGAATGCAAAAATTACAATTTTCAAGCAATGGGGTTAAATTACTTGACTTTGGGCTTGCCTTTGTGCAAGGCAGAACGGTGATGGCGCTGCTTACAACAAAGGGAAGAAAAACCGGAAAAGAACACTCAGTCTTGCTTCGTGCAGTCTTGTACGAGGACAAGATTTACTTTTCACGCCGAAACCAAAATTCTGATTGGTTAAAGAACGCCATTGCAAATTCTGCGGTAAAAGTAGAGTTTGATGGAAAGGTACATGTCGGCACAGCCTCTGTGGTATTAGATGAAACACTTGCTAAAAAGATCTCAGCACTCAAGTATCCTGGAGAAAAACGAGCAGAGGATGTAAGAGTTGTACTTCAAGTCGAGCTGAAACAATAGCACACAATCTTCTTTAGTTATGATCGGAAGATCATGGTATGAATGTGGTCTTCTTTTTTGTCGTGGCAGTTCTGGTACTTGGTGTCGCAACTATTCCGCAAGCTACATCGGCTCAATACTACGACAAGACAGATTCATCAAAAGCGGTAAAAAAAGATCAAGAAAAAAAACCACTGAAAATATCAAGCCCTGTTTTCAAAGATTTTGGAGTGATTCCAAAAAAATTTACGTGTGACGGCAAAGATGTCTCACCACCACTGAAATTTACAAATATTCCGCAAAAAACTAAAAGCTTGGCCTTGATAGTAGACGATCCTGATGCTCCTGCTGGCACTTTTACGCACTGGATTGTTTGGGACATATCTCCAAAAAAGACCCAATTTGCAGTAGGGGAAAGAAAGGGCATTACCGAAGGAACAACTGACTTTGGAAAAACTGGCTACGGCGGCCCTTGTCCTCCATCTGGGAGTCACAGGTATTTCTTCAAGTTGTACGCCCTTGACTCAAAGATTGATCTTTCCACCAAATCAAAAAAGAAGGAGCTTGAGGCTGCGATACAGGATCACATTATACAGTCGGCAACGCTGGTTGGAAAATACTCGCGTTCCTAAATTTTAGATGATGTGAACAATTGTGGTAACTCCGCGCTTTTCCATCTCTATACCATTTTCCACTTCTGCAACAGAAATTGTAAATGATATCAGGTCACGCTGTTGTGCCTGCGTTGCATCAAGCAAGAGGTGAATATCCATCAGCTCAAATTCTTGTTGTGGTATGTTTGTTACGTTGAAGAAGACCTTGGCTGTTGATTCCACTCTAAACTGCTGGCCCTTGTAGTGTTCAATCAGCTTTGTTTTTCTGCCGTTTCTTCCCGCAGCCTTGACATTTATGTCGATCATTTCTGGCTTTGAGCTCGTATATCCTGACTGCTTGTTGACAAAGACGCCAATCTGGAATGGCTGGCCTGCGGTCGATTCTGCCATCTTTTGTATACCGTCATTCATCACGACATCTACACCCTTGATGGTTTGTGCTATTTTTGCAATCCATTCATTTGTCCTTTGAACGACTGAGGCGATCCTATCACGTCTTTTTTTGTCTTCATCTGGAGGCAGCCTGTAATAGTCCACCCATGCCAAATAGTCCTTTGATATGTCTTCGATGAAGCTCATGCATGTGACTTTGTAATCGTCAACACTACTTGCTAGCTCGGAGCTCTCGTCGCTTCGAAGATCGTCATAGTCCATTGGAAGCGCCAATACCATTCTGTGGTAGGCGCATGTAAAAAACATCCCGTAGAATCGATATTATATCCAAATAGTCTACCAGTCATTGTGATCTTTTCTGCCTTGACCTCTGAGCTCCAAGCAGAGCTAAAATCAAACCTGCCACAGATACAGCTCTTACTAAAGAGAAACCCCGCCATGGCATACACAAGGATAACCGAGATTGGGTCTTTGGTTGGCCAAAAATACAAAATCCAGCTCATAGTCAACTTTCCACACAGGGACAAGATCAATGAGTTTAGTTTCTACGGAAAGCGTGATCTCTCCATAATTGTCGACAGACAAAAAAAGAACTTTCCGATTGCTCGTAGCATCATAAAGGACAAGGCAAAGGAATTGTTTGGGGGTGTTCAGGTAGATGATGCCTACATGTACG
>CAZLSK010000008.1:8837-20216 GCA_964562075.1 uncultured Candidatus Nitrosotenuis sp. | reverse complement strand
GTCTGAAAGGTTGTTTTATCAGTCGAACGCTCCAGCCAAGCTGAGCTACCGGCCCACGAAAAAATCTCAAATAGAACGGTCTTTTAAGTGTGTCAGTTTTTCCACTTGATTGAGCAACCAATTGACGGATCGAAATCTTTTGCAATTGGTTTGCCACCAAGTAATTTCTCAATGTTTGTAATCATTGTCTTTTCTGTTGCCTTGTCTTCCGGCTTCATGGCATTATCGATTCTTCCATGAAAGACAAGCTTTCTGTTTTTGTCAAACAGAAACGGATCAGGTGTGCAAACTGCGCCGTACTTTTTTGCCGCCTGTTGTGTGTCGTCAACCAGATACGAAAATGCAATCTTTTTTTCCTTTGCAAACTTTTTCATGTTCTCAAAACTATCATCTGGATATGAAACTGGGTCGTTGCTGTTTATTCCAACCACGGCGACTCTGCCTTTGAACTTGGTTGCAATCTCGTTAATCGCATCGATTTTGGCCTTCACGTAGGGGCAATGGTTGCACATAAAGATTACAAGCACTGCATCATAACTTTCGTAGCTTGCAAGTGAATATTTTTCGTCGTCAACTCCGAGCAGATCAAAATCGGGAGCGGAATCTCCTTTTTTGAGCTGGACCTGAGATTCCATTACGACCATGTCGTGCCCTCAAGTTTTGCAAATAAAATTCTTGCCTCGTCTCAAAAACAACAATTAAAATCTCACACTCCAAGTCAACTCTTGAGGGCTGATAGTTCAGTGGTAGAATGCCCGCCTTGCACGCGGGAGGTCAGGGGTTCAAATCCCCTTCAGTCCACTTACAAACCCGATCATTGGCAAACCTGCAACTAAAGGATGGACTTAAATATGACATTTTGAAAGGAACCTCGGTATGGCAGCACCAGCATATGCAGCAGAATCAATCGCTGTATGGATACCACTTATCGTCGGTTTAGCGCCAGGATTAGTTTACTGGTTTGTAATAACTGGCATGAGAAGCAGAAGACGATAACCAATTTTCATTTCTTCTCTTTTATTGTCCCTATTTAGTAAAAGGTTCTAGTCCACATTGTTTAGAATTATACTTCTTATGTGATTAATGCCAATAGAATAACTAGAATTAAATGAAAAAGCTAGTACTGCCCTTAGCTGTACTTTTCCTACTATTGCCTGTTTCTCAAGTTTTCGCACAGCTTACCGAAACCCCATCAGCACTTGGTGTAAAGTTGACAGGCACAACGCCGTTTAGCTACAAAGATGACGAAGGCTATACAGTCGTGATCGGCGAGGTAGAAAACACAAAGACCTTTCCGGTAACCAACGTCAAAGTCTGGGTGGGCTTTTACAGCGGCAAGGCCACAGGTTCTGCAGGAGAGCCACCACTTGAGACGGTTACAGGAACTACGTTGCTTAACGTGATTCCAGCAAAGGGCAAGTCGCCATTTATGATACACTCCAAGACCCCAGATCCGGAGATCTCCGAAGTCACAATAAACATACTTGGATTCAATTCTGCGACACAAAAACAACAGTCCCTAGAGATTGCGCCTCAGACTCTGACAATTGGCAACACAATCAAACTTCCAGTAGAAATCAAAAACAACGGTCAACAGGAAAGCACAAAGACAAACGTCCACCTAATAGCATTTGACGCATTCAAACCGCCAAGAATAGTGGGAATTGACACCATAACTATTGATGAAATAACACAGGGCAAAAGTGCCGACATTGAGTTTGACTCGTTAATGGATTATCGTGCCACCTCATTCAAAGTCGTTGCAGAATCTGACAACTATCAATCAAAGATAACGGATGTTGCCAAAGTTTCGCTTGATGCACCAACAAGACTGATTGCAATCAACGATGTGGCGGTGACGGACACAAGTGGAAAACGAGTCTCACAATTTCGGGTTGGCACCCCAGTCGACATAACAAGTGAGCTTGCAATCCAGTTTTCTGCACTCTCTGGCAAAGCTCAGCCGTTTGTGTATTATGCCCAAGTAAAACAGTTTGGTGAGACTGCACCTGTGGAATTTTTGGGATTTTCGGAAGGAGCATTTAGATCTGCAGAACCGCAGACCATTTCTGTGAGCTGGACTCCGGAAAATGCTGGCGGATTTTTCATTGAAGCATATGTCTGGGATCCTGATGGTATTGCACTTGCGGCACCAAGCAAGACCATTTCAATTGTACTTGTAACACCATAGTTTTATTCACACCTTGCACTGTCTAAGTTCATGACTCGATTTGAGGTGGTTGCAATGGGTGGCACCTTTGATATCATTCACAGGGGACACGTGGCGCTGCTTGGTGCTGCATTTGCCGAATCAAACAAGGTAATAATCGGCCTTACAAGTGATGAACTTGCCAAAAAAAAGGGCAAAAAACTGCATCACATATACACGCAGAGGCTCGAGTCGCTAAAACAATTCATTGAAAAAAACTTTGCAGGCAAATCCTATCTTATCAGCAAGCTTGAAAATGACTTTGGGCCGGCAGCAATTGAAGGAAACGTTCAGGCACTCATCGTCAGCGACGAGATGGCACACAAAGTTAATGTCCTAAACAAGCTTAGGGCTGAAAAAAATCTCAAACCAGTTCAAAGCGTTGTGGTGCCAATGGTTCTGGCATCGGATGGCAAAAGAATCTCCACTACAAGAATACGAAATGCCGAGATCGACACCGAAGGCAACTTGCTTTGACAAACTGATTGCCTATGTTTGATTTATTTGGATAAAACAAAAATTCTCAACTGCCAATAGTTGGGCATCATCAATAATATGATGAAAAAGTTTGTAAGAAATGTGACCGGCCTGCAGCAAGGGCTTCACCCAGAAAACCTTGCATTTTGGTACGACAAAATAATTTCCGAAGCACAAGAGATGGCGCCACCATGGCTTGCAGACAAGATCAAAGTAAAACAGGATCCAGTACTTCCCATGAAGTTCAACTTGGACATCTCAAAGCGCGCTGTCAGGTACTTTATGATGGCAGTAGACAACAACTTGGACAATATGCCGAGCTCGACCAGACTGTATTTTCTTAAGGTTCAAGAAACACTTTCAGCTGAGATGGACAAGTCTCTCGTCTAGCCCTTTACAATTTCAACGATTTCGTTTGTTGTCTTCGTATCGATTATTTGACTGAGGCCATCAAACACTGACTGGATAAAGTCTGCAAATTTTTCCACCTATTCGCTGTCTTTTAGCAGAATCGAGTGGGCCGACTTGTCCTTTAGTGCAATCACTACCTCGTTGTCGTAGACACCCAAAATAGACGAGATGAAAGTCTCTTTTCCATCCTTTATGAAAATAAGACTCGCTAGCTTAACAGCCTCGTGCTTGTCGGAGCAGGCCAGCTGTATTCTCATCTAGTCCTCAAACAAAAATTTTTGCAGCTGGTCTTTTGCCTTTTCTCGTTTTTGTTGGTGTGTTTCTAAGAACTTGGTGACCTTTTCAATCAGTATTGCCTTGAGCTCACCCGTAAGAAGTTTTCCGACCTTGTAGTCATCGTAAATCTTTTTGAGTTTTTTGTCGTCGGGCTCAAAGAAAATTCGAAGATACTGATACGAGACATCGATGTCGGGGTTCCCGCCGAGTCTTCGATGTTCCTCAACAGTTGGCTGACCACCAGAAAATGCGTATTTGTTTATCTTCTTTTTTACTTGTTCAGCAGAGTCTGTAGTGTAGATGGTTCCACTCTCTTCTGAGGCAGACATCTTTCCTCCGGGACCTAGAAGTGAGGGAATCATGATGTTATGGATGAGAGCCGGCTTTGGCCTTCCAATTCTTGGAGCCACATCGCGTGTTATTCTAAAGTGTGGATCTTGGTCTACTCCAAGTGGAATCAATACCGGTCTGTCCTCAATAAAGCATGGAGCAGATTGGAGTGATGTGTAAAAGATCATGCCGACGTTGGTCTCGTTTGTGAAACCAAAGACCGCCTTTGTGTTTGAAAAATTGATCTTTTTTGCAACTTGCGCAGCAAGTGGATAAAGTGTCTTGATGTTTTGCGTATCAATTATTATTTTTGTCTTGTCGGGCTTGAATCCAAGAGCAATAAAGTCAAGTGCATTTTCATGTGCAAACAAGTTTGTTTCCTCAAGGGCAAGGTTTTGCTTTGCGTAAAATTTCTCATCATCGGTGAGCTGAAAGTACATGGTAGTATCGAACTTTTCCTGCAGCCACTTTGCGAAGACCCATGGAACGAGGTGTCCTATGTGGGTGTGGCCAGAGGGGCCGCGTCCAGTATACAAAAAGAACTTTTTGCCCTTCTCATAATCTGCAAGCAGCCTGCCTAGGTCGCGGTGTGAGAAGAAGATACCTCTTCTTAGCATAAAGTGAAGATCGCCAGTAATTTTTTCGATCTTTTTTAGCAGTTCTGCAGAAATCTTTTCTGTACCAAACTGTTTGATGAGCTTGTCGTAATCGATCTCTCCCTCAACATGCCAAGGAGTTACAATGAAATCGTCAGAAGGCATTCATGTTTGAGTTAGGTTAAGGTTTAAAAAGTCTTTTCGGGTCGTTTTGCTGTTGTCTTTGGTTCTTCATCCAATTGAGAAAACAATAATCAAGCTTCTCAAGACAACGCAGAATCTATCAGAAGAACAGATCTCAGAAAAAACAAACCTCTCAATTGATCAGACAAGGAGAGGAATAGAATGGTTGCGATTAAAGAATCTGGCAACTGTTTTAGAATCGGAAAAATCATTTGCAAGACTTGGCAAAAATGGACTGCGGGCAAAACAAGAAGGGCTGCCTGAGCGAAAACTCGTCAACCTTCTTGCGGAAAAACCCTTGACATTTGGTGAGTTGCAAAAACAACTCCGTGGTGAGACAAACATCGCAATCGCCGTTGCAAAGAAAAACAACTGGATTGAGATGCAAAAAGGCGAGTCAATTAACATCGTCTCACTAAAACAAAAGCCCGACCAGACAAGCGAAGAAAAGCTAATCTCACTTATTGGAGAAAACAAAATCCCACTTGAAGAGATTCAGAATTCTACTGCACTTGAGACGCTAAAAAAACGACCAGACTATATCGTAATTGAGACAACAAAATCAAAGACAGTCTCGCTAACGGAACTAGGAAAATTAGTCGATACAGAAAAAGAAGATGCAGGCGCAATCGATGTAGAGGCTGACGTACCGCGCGTCTTTGCAGCAAGAACACACCCCCTAAAGGATGTCATTGACGAAATTCGCGAAGTCTTTGTGAGTTTGGGGTTCACAGAGGTACTTGGAAGTTTTGCGCAGCCAAGCTTTTGGAATTTTGATGCGCTCTTTACGCCACAGGATCATCCTGCAAGGGAGATGCAAGACACCTTTTACATTAAAGAAAAGATGGCAGAAAAATTTGCACCTCAAAACCAGATAAAGCAGGTATCGCAGGCGCACAAGAGGGGCTGGAGGTATGAGTGGAGCTTAGATGTAGCAAAGAAAATGGTTCTACGAACCCACACCACATGTGTCACCATCAAGTATCTGGCAGAAAACAAACCCGAAGAGGCAAGAATCTTCTCACTTGGCAGAGTCTTTAGAAACGAAAAGGTAAGCTACAAACACCTAGTCGAGTTCCACCAAGTGGAAGGAATTGTAGTTGGAAAAAATGTATCGCTGCGAGATCTGATGGGAATCCAGACAGAATTTTACAAAAAGATGGGACTTGACAAAATAAAATTCTGGCCAACATTCTTTCCATATACCGAACCGTCATTGCAGACGATGGTCTACAACCAAAGGCTTGACAAGTGGGTAGAGCTGTTCGGTATGGGGATCTTTAGGCCTGAGGTAACAAGACCATTTGGAATCACAAGACCTGTTTTAGCATGGGGCGGTGGAATCGAAAGGATTGCAATGCTCAAATACGGACTGGATGATGTCAGAGAGTTTTACAACAACAGCCTTAACTGGCTAAGGAGTGTACCAAAATGCCCGTAGTGACATTATACTTGGATAGGCTAGCAAAACTAGTTGGCAAAAAATCAAGTCAAATTGTTGAGGCAATACCGTTTCTTGGATTAGACATTGAAGAACAGACAAACGAATACCTAAGAGTAGAATACAGCCCAAACAGGCCAGACTATGCAACCGATGTTGGCATAGCCGCAGGTCTACAGGGACTACTCGACACAAAAAAAGGAATGCAAAAGCTAACGCTAAAAAAAGAAAAATTATTTTTAATCAAGACTGATCCACAGCTAAAAAAAATTCGTCCTTACGTTTCAGCATTTGTTGCAAAAAATGGTACACTTGATGATGAATCAGTAAGGCAGCTGATTGGACTCCAAGAAGACCTTCACTTTGGAATTGGCAGGAAGCGCAAAAAGGCATCGATCGGAATCCACGACCTAGATGTCGTCGCATTTCCACTTTCATACACTGCAGCCTCTGCGGACCACATGTTTGTTCCATTAAACGGCTCAGAGGAGATGACTGCCAGGCAAATCTTGGACAAAACCGAGGTGGGAAGAGAGTATGCAAAGATCCTCGAGGGTGCAGCCAAGATGCCCATGATTTTTGATGCCAAAGGCAATACCATATCGTTCCCACCAATAATCAACTCATCACTTACAACGGTTTCATCCAACACGACAAACCTACTTGTAGAGGCAACAGGGACTGACAAAAATGCAGTAGATGATGTGCTATCTGTAGTTGCATCAGCACTGCAAAATCTGGGATTTACTCTCTTTGATGTAAAGACCGATGCGAAGAGCTCAAATGTAGTAAAGGCAAGAACCATGATTCTTGAGCCAACGTTGGTGAATCAAATCCTTGGCGTCTCACTTTCAAGTGCGCAAATCTGTGGGGCACTAAAAAAATGCCGTCTTGATGCCGCAGAGCGGGGCAAAAAAATCATCTGCACGATTCCAAGGTTCAGATTTGACATTTTAGGACCAATGGATCTAGTAGAGGAGGCAGCACTTGGTTACGGCATTGAAAAGCTAAAACCGACAATTCCACCCTCCAGCTCGGTTGGACAAAAGAACGCAATTACAAAAAGACTGGACAACCTAGGCCTGATCATGGTGGGACTTGGGTTTACAGAAGCGCTGAATTCGAGTCTTACGAGCAAACAGGTGCTCTATGAGCAGACAAAACGAAGCTCTGCAGGTCTAATCGAGGTAACAGAGTCAAAAAGCCAAGAGCATACGATACTGAGGGACTCGATTCTGCCCGGGCTGCTAGAAAACCTTTCAAGAAACATACACGAGCCATACCCCCAAAAACTTTTTGAAATTGGAACCGTGTTTTCAAACGCAAATCCGATTAAGGAATCAATTAGCTTGGCGTGCATTAGCGCACACAAGGACGCTAACTTTGCAGAGATCAAGGCGGTTTTACAGTCACTGCTACGAACGGATTCAAACATAGAATGCAGGACAAAAACTGCGGACAATCCGGTCTTTGCGAAAGGAAAATCTGCAGACGTTTTGGTTGGTGACATTAAAGTGGGAACAATAGGCGAGGTCGACTCACAGATAATTGATAATTTTAAAATCCGCGTGCCTATTTGTGGGTTTGAAATAATCGCCTCTGGTTTTATCTTCTGATAAGAGGCTAGGACGCTCATAACATTTGATATAGTTTACTGATAAATCATCAGTAAAAAAGCTGAGTAACTGCTTAAAAGAAAAAAATTCTATCTGCGTCAATGACAAAACTCAACACGAGATTTTCAGAAGCGCTAGCACTGATGTTAGTAGTTACACTAGCTCCTTCATCAATTGCATTTGCACAAACAGCTTCAGTTAATGCAGAGACTTCAACTGACACTACAGTAGACACAGATAATACACAAACAAAATCAAAGACAAGAGCTGATGTCAAAGCAAGACTTGATGCAATAAAAGAAAAAAGAACAGACAGAATCAAAGATGAGATCAGAACCAACGTAAGAGACGTTGTCTCAGACGTTGACAGACGCATAGACCTGACATTTCACGGACAAGCCGATGGATGGGCAATAGTTGGAGGAACAGCACACAAATCCTCACTTTCTCTTGCAGGTAACGCGCATCATGTTGGTGGAGGAAACTGGAAGATCAAATCCGAAGGTGAGCTGACAGTAGCTGATAAACATGCAAAGCTAGACCTTAGTGGATTTGCAAGAGGAAACATTATCCACCTACAAGGAAGCGGCTCACTTGACAACGGCGAACATTTCAGAATAACGCTGAAGGGTCATTTTGCACCAACAAGCGATGATAACGTGTATGCTATTGCATTTACTAATGCAGGTATCCACTACACAAACAACGGCATCAGGGTTCCGCTGATGTTGGTTGGTTCTGTAACCGTTGTGGATACAACACCAGTACCAGAACCACTGCCTGCTGAACAACAGTAAGCAGTCTCTTATTTTTTCCATCTAAACAAACGATTGATTTTTCTGCAAACTTCTTCTAGTAATGATATACTAAACGACCTTTGAATTAATATTTGAGAAAACCATACCGGTACGTGCCCTAAAAAGACACACAGACGGACTGGAATGAATATGATGCTAAAAAATGATTTCTGGTTTCACCCAGGTGTGCAACATGGGGCAGACCCCGGTTACAGAGCATGCTTGAGGACCTAGGCTAAAACCTATGAGAGCTTGTGAGTCAGTGCCGGGGTACAATTTTCAATAAAACAAATATTGGATTTGCAAAATAACTCAGCAATGACAAATCACTGGCTTTGCAAACAAGAGCCAAGCACTTACAACATCGAGATGCTACAAAAGGAAAAAAAGACCACCTGGGATGGTGTACACAACAACCTTGCCCTAAAACACATCAAAAACATGAAAAAAGGCGATCTTGCATTTTTTTATCATTCTGGCGACGAAAAGGCGGTGGCAGGCATCATGGAAATAGCATCAGAGCCATATCAAAATCCAAAGGAAAAGGATCCAAGATTTGTAGTAGTTGATGTCAAGTTCAAAGAAAAGCTGGATAGACCCGTGACACTTGAGCAGATAAAAAGCAATCCCAAATTCAAAGACTGGGAACTATTGCGAATATCGAGACTCTCGGTTATGCCGGTTTCATCTCAAATTTGGAGTGAAATCATTAGAATTTCTCAAAAATAAAAAGCGCCAATAGGTTTATTGATATATCGGTGGTGTATACCTTAATCATGGCGACAGCATATGTTTTAATAAACTGTGAACTGGGATCCGAAGAAGCCATCATCAAACAGCTAAAATCTTTAGAGGGCGTAAAGGAGGTTCACGGAACATTCGGTGCTTACGACATCTTGGCCAAAATCGAATCACCAACGGTTGAAGCTCTACGTGAGACCATAACGTGGAAGATTCGTAAGATAGAAAAAATCAGATCCACACTAACCCTGATGGGTATTGAGGGTCAATCTTAATTACTTCTTTTTCTTCTCATGTTGCTACACTTCTTATTTTTGGTAACTTCAGAGGATCTACAGAAGCGAACCGGAGAATTTGAGTACGTCCAGCAGATGGCAAAATTTTACAAAAAATGGATAATGGACACATTCTCAAAAGAGTTCGATGTACAGGCTGATCAGATGCTTACACAAAAGCAAGGACTTTTGCAACGAACTGACATACACACGCTCTTAGATGATCACAGAAGGCGCGGACAGGAGACTTTTCATTTTTACTTGTGCAACTTTAGGCCACTGTGGACAGACTGCACATGTGAGGGATATTACGCAGAAAACTTTGGCATGTCACTTTGGCAGCAGCCAAAAAACCAAGACGACATTTCCTTTTTGGCAGAAAAAAACTGCACCGTAGTATCACACGAGCTGTCGCACGAGCTGCTACGACAGAAAAAAATCAAAAAACAAACAGAGTTGGTACATGATGTGTGGTCACAACACCTCTTTGCAGGCTTGCCGTTTGAGCAATATGGTAAAAATTTCGAGCCGACAAAAAATAGTCCACACTTTTTAACAATTGATGCATCAAGCTTTAGGTCAAAATAGGTTCCAAATAAAACCGTGGTTAGTTTGTAATCACCTGCTCTTTTAATTTTTGTAAGACAGTAACTGATCATGTTCAGATGTAAAGGGGACTGTAAGACAAAATACCAAGAGTTTCTTGGGCACATCTCGCTTAAATACAACGGCCAAAAGAGGTGCGGCATTTGCGATGTCTACATAAAATGGAATGGTGTCAAATGCCCTTGTTGCAACTCGGTTCTACATGTAAGACCACGGCATTCTAGGGCAAAAACCAAGTACTATGAGAACGAGGGGGTGCAGTGGCTTTAGCTGCACTTGGTAACAGAGTAGATTCTGTTTTCAAAGTTGGCAGTCTTTATCTCTAGTCTGTTTTCAGCATCTGACTTTCTTGACTTGCTGAGCTTTTCCAGCTCGACTAGAGATTCGCCTTTGAAGCCGACAGATGTGCCAAAGATTGCATCGGTCAGCATTGTACCATGATCGCCTTTTTTGACGTCGTCGATAATGTTGTAGAACTTGATTGCCTCCCTTTTCTGTACGGGGGTGCCGGTGGACTTGTTAAAGGCAACTGCTATGTACATGCCGTTGTTTTTGACGGCAACAGGAACCTTGTGGTTCTTTCCTGATGCGCCAGGAATTGTTTCGTTTATGAGAATATCGCACTTGTGGTACATGCTTGCGACATATGCATAAAATCTAAAATCGGCAAACTTGCCCTCTTCATCGCTTTCACAATCGATAAAGATTCGGTGCAGCATTGTCAAGGCATCATCATTCATGCTTTGAAGTCTGTCATCAAGACGCCCTCTTTCTAAAAGATTAGAGTTGCATTCTTTTGCAATCTTTTTGAGAATAAAATCAGGAAGATTATAGTTTTTCAAAGCGGCAATGTACGCCCCTGCTTGCGACATGCCAAAGGTTGGAAAGCCCTTATTGACCAAGCAGATGACCTCCCAATACAAACAGATGATTAATCATGACCTGTAACCCCGCATAGTATTCATCGTTTTTGACTTATAACTCTTAGCAAAATCACAAAAAACAGATAGAATTTGAGCATGATCTGAAAACAAAAAGTCTGTTCGCATTTTATCTAAAACGGTTTATAACCAATCAGAGACGAATAATTACTTACTGTGGTGATTCATGGAAGTAGAAACAACTCAAAAACTTGTGACTGATGTCTATAAGAAATTAGAAAACAACATTTCCAAATTCAGAAAAATGGTCAACAGACCTCTAACAATTAGTGAAAAGATTCTTGTCGGCCATATGGTCGAATTGAATAAAGATCCAGAACGTGGAAAAAGCTACGTTTTTTTGAATCCTGATCGAGTCGCTCTTCAAGATGTTACGGGCCAAACAGTGATGCTGGAGTTCATGCAGGCAGGACTCAATCAGGTGGCTCTGCCAACCACGGTTCACTGCGATCATTTGATACAGGCGCGTACCGGTGCAGA
>CAZLSK010000008.1:0-8827 GCA_964562075.1 uncultured Candidatus Nitrosotenuis sp. | reverse complement strand
ACACACCAAACGCAGGGGGTCTGGGAATGGTTGCAGTGGGTGTTGGGGGATTGGATGCAGCCGAGGTGATGGCAGGAATGCCATGGGAGGTCTTGTATCCAAAGCGAATCGGCGTTTACCTAAAGGGCTCACTAAATGGCTGGACTGCACCAAAGGACATCATCTTGTATGTTGCAGGCCAGCTTACGGTATCGGGTGGAACAAATGCGATAATAGAATACTTTGGACCTGGAGCAGGCACCATTAGCTGCACTGGCAAGGCAACCATCACAAACATGGGTGCGGAGATTGGCGCGACATGTTCGATATTTCCTTATGATAAAAAAATGGAGACATACCTGAGGGCGACGGGACGCTCAGAAATAGCAGACCTTGCAAACAAGCACAAGGAGCTTTTGACTGAGGATCCTGAAGTTGAGCAAAACCCATCCAAATATTTTGATAAGGTAATTGAGATTGATCTCTCAAAGCTTGAGCCTTATATTGTCGGCCCTCACACGCCTGACTTGGCAAGACCTATTTCAAAGCTAGCCGAGGATGTCAAGAAAAACAAATACATTGACAACATCTCCGTTGCGCTAATTGGTAGCTGCACAAACTCTTCTTATGAGGATATGTCGAGGGCATCAAGTGTTGCAAGGCAGGCAAAAGAAAAAGGAGTAAAGGCCAAGATTCCACTTTTGGTCACACCTGGCTCTGAGCAAATCCGGGCAACAATTGAGAGAGACGGACAGATGTTGATGTTAAAGGAAATTGGTGCAACAGTTCTGGCAAATGCATGCGGACCATGCATCGGACAGTGGAGCAGGCCTGAGCTGAAAAGGGATGAGTCAAACACAATTGTAACATCGTTTAATCGAAACTTTCCTGGAAGAAACGACGGAAAAAGGAACACCATGAACTTTATTGGAAGCCCAGAGCTTGTAATTGCGTTATCACTCGGTGGAAGCCTTTCATTTAATCCACTTGTAGATGAGCTTACAGCAAAGGACGGAACAAAGTTCAAGCTACAACCACCAGAGGTGGCACCTGAGGTACCAAAGAGTGGATTTAAGGCAGGAGTTGATGTCTATGTGCCGCCTGCAGCTGATCCTGACAGCGTGCAGGTAATGGTTGATAAAAACAGCACAAGACTGCAAATACTAGAACCATTTGAAAAATGGAACGGTCAGGACTATGCTGAGCTACCGATAATGGTAAAGGCAAAAGGCAAGTGCACAACTGATCACATCTCGCCTGCAGGTCCATGGTTGATGTACCGAGGACATCTGGACAGGCTGAGTGACAATCTGCTTTTGGGTGCAGTAAATGCGTTTACTGGCGAGGTAGGAAAGGGCAAAAATCTTCTAAACAACAGCTATGAATCGATTCCACAAATTGCTCGCCAGTACAAGGCAAAGGCAATGAGGTGGATAATAATTGGAGATAATAACTATGGTGAAGGAAGCAGCAGAGAACACGCAGCACTTACACCACGATACCTTGGGTGTGCAGCAGTAATTGCAAAAAGCTTTGCGCGAATCCACGAAACGAATCTCAAAAAACAGGGAATTTTGGCACTGACATTTTCAAATTCTGCCGATTATGACAAAATTCAGGAAACCGACAGGCTCTCACTTGTGGAGCTTGGCAAGCTCGAGCAGGGCAAGCCGGTAAAGTGCATAATCAAACACGCAGACGGCTCAAAGGATGAGATTCAGCTTTTGCACTCTTACAATGCTGCTCAGACAGAGTGGTTCAGGGCAGGTTCTGCACTAAACGTTTTGCGCTCCAAAAAAAGATAACGTGGGGCCGACCGGAGTTGAACCGGCGATCTACAGGTCACTGCAGCTCCAAACTCACATCATCTTGTGAAATCAGTTTGGGTTGTACACTTCTGGAGCCTTTAGCGATGACTTGACATCATAGTCGCCCTACCAGGCTAGGCTACGACCCCACAAATCTGAACAATTAGGACTTGGATTTATTCTATCTGTTATGGCGTCAGATGCAATCAAAAAATTAGCTTTATTACAAAACAGGAAACTCAATACTTGTAGGATGGCAAAACCTCTTTTGCTGATTGCAGCAGCGATTCCAATAATTTTTGCAATTATGATTACAATTCCTATGATCACAAACCCGCAGATTCCGTTTAGCGCAGTAACTGCTGACGACAAGATCTCAATCGAGTTCACAAAACAACATCTTCAAAAGATCTCACTTGGTGTTACCGACAGAATCACACCACTAAAAACGGAGATCCTGACAATATCAAATGAGGGAGATGCCAAGTATATCGTGACTGCTGATGGAATGAATCAGCCGCAAAAATCCATGACACTTCAAAAAGACTATGTCAAAAAGCTAACGGCACTGGTAAAGGAGACCGGCTTTATGCAGATACCAATTGACTCGATTCAGGCAAACGACGATGTTACAGAATACGACAGGTTCTTACTCAAAGTAACTCTAAATGCAAACACAAAGCAGATCCAATGGGTCGAGCAGAACGCCACATCAACATTCATCCCGCCAATCATCTCTGTGATGGGATCTGAGCTACAAAACGTGACCAAGAAATTTGGTAGCTAATAACCGGCTTAAATCCAAATCTCGAATCATGTCGTAACATTATAAATATGCAAATCTGCGACTAGGATCATTGATTCCACTTTCTGGTGATATTAGTAACGCCAAGGGATTGCTGCACGAAAAGGTTGGTGCTTTTTCCATTAGCAGAGGAACCTCCACACTAAAGCGCGGATTTGCACACATGCTAAAAAATGGAGTGGTAATGGATGTCACAACAGTTGAGCAGGCGCAAATTGCAGAAGAAGCAGGAGCAGTATCTGTTATGGTTTTAGACAAGCTTCCATCCGATGTAAGAAAGGCAGGAGGGGTCGCAAGAACTGCAAGCATCCGAGTAATTGAGGAAATAATGGATGCAGTAACGATTCCTGTGATGGCAAAGTGTAGGATAGGTCATGTGTACGAAGCTCGTGTACTGGAAGAGGCAAACGTGGACATGATTGACGAGTCCGAGGTCCTCACACCAGCAGATGAAGCTCATCACATTTGGAAGTGGGACTTTACAACACCATTTGTTAACGGTGCACGTTCTCTGGCCGAAGCACTACGAAGAATAGAGGAAGGTGCTGCAATGATCCGAACAAAGGGTGAGCCTGGGACGGGCAACGTAGCAGAGGCAGTCACACACATCAAAAAGGTAAACGACGAGCTTAGAACAATCAAATCAATTTACGAATCAGGCGATCATCAGGACTTGGTAAGAATGGCCCGAGAGTTCAAGGTATCTTACGATCTTGTAGAGCAGACGGCAAAAATTGGAAGACTGCCTGTAGTTAATTTTGCGGCAGGCGGAATTGCAACACCAGCCGACGCTGCATATCTAATGTCGCTTGGCTGCGATGGAATTTTTGTTGGCTCTGGCATATTCAAGGCAGAAGATGCTAGGGAGCGGGCTCGTGCAGTAGTGCTTGCCACAACCTTCTGGGAGGATCCAGACAAGGTAAAGGAGGCACAAAGAATGATTGATGAAAGACAATCAATGCTTGGCCTTGACGTAAAGAATCTTGAGCTTAGAATGCAAGAGCGTGGAAGTACAGCATGAGTCTGAATATCGGAATCCTTGGAATGCAAGGCGATGTGGCAGAAAACATCTCAGCTACAAGGACAGCACTTGGAAAGCTTGGACTAAAGGGAAACGTAAAGCAGGTAAAGACCCCTGATCAGATATCAAAACTTGATGGGCTCATAATTCCTGGCGGTGAGAGCACTATGATTGGGCAGATGTCCCTTGTAAATGGTGCAATCAAGGTAATCAAGGAAAAGATACAATCTGGAATGCCGGTCTTTGGAATATGTGCAGGATTAATTTTACTTTCAAAAAATGTAAAAGACAAAGTTGTCGGCAAGACAGACCAGCCGCTTTTAGACCTGCTTGATGTCACAGTGGAAAGAAACTCGTTTGGGCGACAGCGGGACTCATTTGAGGCAGAAATCTCTGCCCAGCCAATAGGGATTCAAAGGAGCAGAGGCATATTTATTCGTGCGCCGTCAATTGAGAACCTTGGTAAAGACGTACAGGCGGTCTCAAAGTTCAACGAAAAAATCATTGCAGTAAAACAAAACAACATACTTGCGACGTCGTTTCATCCAGAGCTTACATCCGACATTTCATGGCACAAATATTTTGTTAGCATGATAAAGCCAAAGAAAAAGTAGGTTTTGATCACAATCTAGCAAACTTTAATTCAAACAAATGCATTATGATACATGTCGAAGAAATTCGACTGGTGGTACAGAGTGTGAATGGGTAAGGACCTATTCACATTCTGAAATACTACAAGATTCCTTTTCGATTTTACGCTAACCTATGCATTGGAATTAGGTCTTTTGTAAGTTGCTTGAGGGATTCTGGAATTTCCACCGAAACAGCATCTTTTAGCGAAAGTCCTTTTGTTTTCTTCTCATTCCACACCTTAGAGTTAAAGTCAACAATTTCTTTTGTGAGGTTGGTCATGTCTTGCACATTCTGTGCTTTTGGAAGCATCTCTTTGTGGATTGTCTGAGTTGAGTAGAGCGTCTGCCACATAAAATCTGTGATAAACGGAGTAATTGGGGCCAAAAGCAACAAAATGGTAGAAAGAACCTTGTGTAATGTGTAGATTGCCGCATTCTTTTCATCCTCGGTAAACCCCTCTCCATAGGCACGCGCCTTTACCATCTCGATATAATGAGCAGCAAAAAGATTCCAAGTAAACTCGCGCACAGCAATGGCAGGGACGAAAAAGTTGTATTCTGAATATCCATCTCTACACTCTTTGACTAGTTTGTCTAGCTCAGAGAGTATCCATTTGTCGGTTTCAGTTGGTTTTGCGTCTTGCACAAGAGGATAGCTTGAGATGAATCTTGAAACATTCCAGAGTTTTGACAAAAACTTTTTTGTCGATTCTATTTTTTGCTCGTTACACCTAAAATCATAGCCGTGGTTTATCTCGCTTGCACTCCAGAACCTAAATGTATCTGCACCAAACTGTTGTATGACCGGAAGTGGATCGATTACATTTCCTTTGCTTTTACTCATCTTCATTCCTTTTTCGTCGAGGCCGTATCCCATTATCCACGCCTCCGACCACGGAGGCCTGTCTGTCAACTGTTCGCATCGCAATATGGTATAGTACAACCAAGTTCGCACAATGTCTTTTGCCTGAGGTCGAAGTGTTGCAGGATAGGTCTTTGCGAAAAACTCGTCATCTACGTTATACTTTGAGATGAATAGCGGTGAGACACTAGAGTCCATCCAAGTATCAAAGGTTCTCTCCTCGCCGACAAACTCATCAGAGCCACACTGCTTGCATTTTTCAAATGGTGCCTTGTCCTTCCATGGTTTGTAGTATTTTCCTGCCTTTGGGAGGTGTGGCTCTGAGCAGGTCTTGCAATACCAGATTGGGATCTCTGTACCGTAGAATCTTCTTCTTGAAATCGGCCAGTCAATTGTGATAGAGTCAAGCCAGTTCATCAAAATCTGCTTGTGCATCTCTGGATAGAATCGAATCTTCTTGCCTATGGCTCGTATCTTTTCAACTTCATCGACCTGTTTTAGGTAGTATTCCTCCATTGGAATTATTTCAAT
Source organism: uncultured Candidatus Nitrosotenuis sp. (assembly GCA_964562075.1). Lineage (GTDB taxonomy): Archaea > Thermoproteota > Nitrososphaeria > Nitrososphaerales > Nitrosopumilaceae > Nitrosotenuis. The sequence goes on along the minus strand of CAZLSK010000008.1, from coordinate 3,189 downwards.
TGGGATTTTGCTTCGCTCAGATATTGGAGTTCGGTGGGTAATCTCTTCTATTTTGTCAACAAGGCCTGCATTCTTTAGATCCTCGATAATCTGGTTTCTTGCCTGTTTTACTTTCAAGCCAGCATATTTTCCTGCAACCTCTGTCATCAGCCCGTTCATTCCAACCGCTACAATCTCTTCAAGCTTCATTTCCCTAAACAGCGCAACGTCGTTTTGATCACCATAGCTGCAGACCATCACCACCCCAGAACCAAACTCTTTTTGTGCCGAGTGGTGGGTCTTTAGCGGCACCTCTCTGTTTACCACAGGAATGATTACTTTTTTTCCGACAAGCTCTGTGTACCTGTCATCTTCTGGATTAACAATAACGCACTGACATGCGCACAAAAGCTCGGGTCTAGTACTTGCAATGATTAATTCCTTTTCAGAATCCTTAATCTTGAATTTCATAGAGACAAGTTTTGTTGGTATGTCTTGGTATGTTATCTCGGCATCTGCAATCGTTGTACCAGAAACCCAGTCGTAGTTGTTTGGTCTAGTGGCCTTGTAAATGATTCCCCTCTGCCACAACTCGATAAATGTGGACTGGGTAAGGATTCTGTATTCATCTGAATCGGTTCTGTAATAATTTGCAAAGTTTGCAGAAATGCCAAGGCTTTTCATGATCTGGATCATCTCTGCCTCTAAATCATCAAGGGAGCTTTTACACAGCTCCAAAAACTTGCTCCTCTCCGTCTCCTGCATCCTTATGTTGTGCTTTTTTTCTGTGTACAACTCCACTGGAAGACCATTTCTATCTATTCCAATTGGAAAGTAGACATTGTGACCAAACATTCTAGCCGTTCGTGCAATCATGTCTATTTGAGAATAATGGGCAGCAGCACCTATGTGCCAAGGCCTTCCGGAAGGATACGGCGGAGGCGTATCGATTACAAAATTTTTCTTCTGAGGCCCAAAGTCATAGAGATGAGATTCCTCCCACTGTTTTAGGATCTGCGGCTCCAGCTGTGGATCCCATGCAGTCTCTTTTATTTTTGGTTCCATGTCCTAGGACTTGGAGATTTTGGATAAAAGGTGTGCTCCCTTGTTGTAGCCTTCGTAGATGTAGACCCCTACGGCTTCGATGTTTTTTGGAAGCTTTGGAACAAGGAGCCTGATTATCTCAGTTGAGAGGTTCTCTACCGTCGCCTCGCCTTCCAACAGATAGGTGGTGTTCTTTGGCACCTGCATGTCAAACATGCCCTTTGGTCCCTCAAAGGTAACTCTAAAGTGAGATGCGTCTTCGCTTTTCAGATATTTTTTGTTAATGAAAAACTTGTGATCCAAAATGGAAATTATTTCCTTGATTATCCTTTTTGCCTCTCCAAAATCAATGAGCAGATTGTTTTTCATGTCCCCTACCAGTTCCACCAAGACAGATGATGTGTGCCCGTGCAAGATGGAACATTTTTCAACAAGCGGTAAAATGTGTGCATAATCAAATGCAAATGAGGGATCCTCCATGAAAATGGAGCCGCTCTGCGCATCCTTTGTGTCATACAAGACAATCTCATCAAATTCTTTGATCTTTGCTGCAAACTTGGGGTGACCGATTGCAATTATTTTAGAGTCTGGCAGAAACTGTTTTAGCTGTTTGTATTTTTCAATGTCCGCATCAGAATCGATTACCTCTACCAGCTTGCCATCACTTGTTCTAAAATCAATTATCAGATATTTTCCGTTTGGCAAGTTCACTTTGTGATGGTAGTCGTAATCAATTCCTAAAAATGAAAGCATCTGAGATACTGAAAGTTCTGTTCTTGAGCTAAGCAGCGTTCCTTTTTTGTCAATGTATTTAAAATCAGAATCTAAAACAATCGGATTTGTAGTCATTTGGAGTTTTTGTGCTCTATTCTGTATATAAATTGAAAAGCAGCTACTGCAGCGAGTTGAGTGTTTTAGCCAAGTTGATGTCGTTTTGGGTTATCCCACCGGCATCGTGGGTAGTCAAGTCTACGCTTAGCTTGTTGTAAACATTGAACCACTCGGGGTGATGGTTCATTTTCTCAATGTGTAGCGATGCCTTTAACATAAAGCCAAACGCATCAATAAAATTCGCAAAGACAAAGTCTTTGTGAAGCTTGCCATTCTTTACCGACCAGCCGTTGAGGTTTGCCAGCTCTGCTTTGATCTGTTCCTCTGATAGCCTCGCAGGTCTCATGGCATACTGAAGAATCGAATCCAATTAATAACTTTGGTCCGGCTCTGTTTCATGCCTATCTTAATGGCAACTTCTTTGTAGGGGAAGTCGATGACAACACACATGCACAAAATTGATGTCTTGCTCGAAGAAATTCACAAGGCAATTTCACAAACCGTAACTGAGAAAAAAATAGGCATTGCTTTTTCTGGCGGCGTTGATAGCTCACTCATTGCAAAAATTTGCAGCCAAATGGGTTATGACGTGACACTGTTAACAATTGGATTTGCAAATTCACACGACATCGAGTTTTCAAAAGAGGTAAATCAGATTTTGAAGCTACCACACAAAATTTTAGAGATCAAGCCTGACGAGTTTGATAAAATCTCTACCAAAATCAAATCAACAATAATGACTGATAATCTTTCATGGAATGAAAACAGTATTGCGTTTTATCACGTGGCAATGCTTGCCAGATCACTTGGCATAAGTGTGGTAGTAACAGCAAACGGAGTTGATGAGCTCTTCTGTGGATACAACGCCTATAGAGATGCAATAAAGAGCGGAGAAAAAAAAGTAATGGAACTGATGGACTCTAAGCTTGAAAACGAGATACGCATGATGGAGGCAGTAAACAATGTCTGCTCAGAATTTGGCGTCAAAATTCTTCAACCTCTCTTGTCTGAGGAATTCATAAAATATGCCAAAACTGTGCCAATCTCAGACAAAATCAAGGACGAAAACGACCTACAAAGAAAACACATCATACGAGAGCTTGCCTTGCAAATCGGTGTTCCGCAAATTGCAGCAAACAAGCGAAAAAAGGCCTTACAGTACGGCTCCCAAATTCACAAGGCACTAATAAAATCTAGGTAAATTTTTTGCAAATTCTCTGGACTGACTTGTTTACATTTTCAATTATTTGAGGTGATGCACCAAGGTGGCTTGCAGGCAAAAAGATCACATCGATTTCATCTTCAGATAATCTTGAGGAGATTGCCTGATCGTTT
>CAZLSK010000007.1:0-21256 GCA_964562075.1 uncultured Candidatus Nitrosotenuis sp. | reverse complement strand
GGATGGCTTTGAGCTGCAGACTGTGTTTGCAAAAAAAGAAAAAATCCCAGCACTTGATCATTCCGTCGTTCTTGTTTTGGGTGCGCCGGAGAGTGCAAACGACGAGCTCCAATACCTAAAGGACGAGATGGGACTGATACGGGAGGCTGCACAAAAAAACATACCGGCACTTGGCATCTGTCTTGGCTCGCAACTGATGGCAAAAGCCTTTGGAGCCAAAGTCTATCCTGGTCCAAAAAAAGAGATTGGATTTTACCACGACGTAAAAGTCGACACCGACTCAAAATCAAAACTCTTTGATGGAATGACAAATCCGTTTACTGTGTTTCACTGGCACGGTGACACATTTGATATTCCACAAAATGCCACAAGGCTTGCATATTCTGAGCTGTATAACCAGGCCTTCAAGTATGGAAGCGCAGTCGGAATCCAGTTCCACTTCGAAGTAAACAAGGAGATAGTACTGTCGTGGCTTGAGAACACCGACGTGGATCTAAACATTCCTTACATAGATCCAAACAAAATACGGAACGAGATCGAGTCCAACATTGGGAACGTGCAGAAAAACATGAAGATCTTTTACAAAAACTTCAAGTCAGAGTTTCATCTGTGACCAAAAATTAATAAACCGTGCCAGAATGTGTTCGATCACCTCATGGCTTCCACTAGAAAAATTTTTGAAGAAACCATAAAGACTGACCACAAAGTCATAACCGAGGAAGCCTCAAAATCAATTCTAAAATCATACGGCGTAAAGGTTCCGCCATACGCGCTAGTCAAGTCAGCCTCTGAGGCAGTCAAGGCTGCCAAAAAAATCGGTTACCCGCTTGTAATGAAGATAGTCTCTCCTCAAATCTTGCACAAGACTGATGTCGGAGGAGTCAAGGTAGGAATCGACAATCCTGCAGACGTCAAAAAGACGTTTAATGACATGTACAGGCGACTCTCAAAGAAAAAGGGAGTCGAGGTAAAGGGAGTCCTTTTGGAAAAAATGGTTCCAAAGGGAGTCGAGATGATTGTTGGCCTGCAGGTGGACCCGCAGTTTGGCCCTGTGATCATGGCGGGACTTGGGGGTGTGATGACTGAGGTCTTCAAAGATGTTGCATGGAGAATGCTTCCAATCACAACCGCAGATGCAAAATCAATGATAGACGAGCTGAAATCATCAAAGCTGTTTAAGGGATTCCGAGGAAGCGCGCCAATTGACATGAACATGCTTGCAAAGGCACTTGTCCAAATAGGCAAAATTGGAGTGGACAATGCAGCATACATCAACAGCATCGACTTTAACCCAATTGTAGTTTATCCAAAATCGTACTATGTCATTGATGCAAAGATAATCCTAGGAAAGGAGGTAAACAATAACGCAATCTCAAAGGCACAGCCTGACGATTCTTACATGGAAAAATTCTTCACACCTGCATCTGTTGCACTCGTTGGCGCATCTGCCACCCCAGGAAAGATTGGCAACTCTGTTTTGGACAGCATTGCAAAACACGACTACACAGGCAAGGTCTTTCCAATAAATCCAAAGAACGAAGAGATTCTTGGAATCAAGTGTTACCCGTCACTTGAAGCGATAACTGAACCAGTTGATCTTGTTGTTGTCTGTGTCGATCTTTCCGTGACACCGCCGATTCTTGAGGCCTGTGCAAAGAAAGGAATCCACAACGTCGTAATTGTTTCAGGCGGTGGAAAGGAGCTTGGTGGTGAGAGGGCAGACTATGAAGCACAGGTCAAGGCACTTTCTGAAAAACACAAGATAAGAATTATCGGTCCAAACTGCATTGGAATGTTCAACGCCGCAAACAGGCTGGACTGCGCATTCCAGGGTCAGGCAAGAATGGTCCGCGCAAGGCTTGGAAATGTGGCATTGTTATCACAAAGCGGAACCATGGGAATCAGTTTCTTAGAGACTGCAGACTCGTTTGGGCTATCAAAGATGGTAAGCTACGGCAACAGGTCAGACGTCGATGAGGCAGACATGATCTGGTATCTTGCAAGCGACCCACAAACCAAAGTCATCGCTTTGTATGTTGAAGGATTTGGAGATGGAAGAAAGTTCATCGAGACTGCAAAACGCGTAATGAAGGAAAAGAACAAGCCAGTTCTAATCTGGAAGAGCGGAAGAACCGAGGCTGGCGCAAAACAGGCAGCGTCCCACACCGGCTCACTTGGAGGCTCTAATGCAATAATCATGGGTGCTTTCAAGCAGGCAGGAATCATCTCAGTTGACAGCTATCAGGAACTGGCAGCGGTTGCAAAGGCACTTGCCTGGCAGCCCCCTGCAAAGGGAAACCGCGCAGCGCTGTGTAGCAACGGAGCAGGACCGATGATTGGTGGAATTGATCACTTTGAAAGACTGGGCCTTGAGCTTGCAAAGGTAACTCCCCAGACACTGGAGGAGCTCAAAGCACACTTTCCGCCGACATATGTAATTGGAAAGGGAAACCCAGTCGATGTGACAGGCGGTGCAAACGCAGACGACTATCGTTACACAATCCAAAAGTTTTACGATGATCCAAACGTCGACATTGTAATGCCGTGGTTTGTATTCCAAGACGACCCGCTTGAGGAGACAATCATACAACACCTGTCGGAATTTTCAAAGCAGAGAAAAAAGCCGCTGCTTGTTGGCGGAAACGGCGGCCCCTACACACAAAAGATTTCCGCGTTAATTGAAAAGGAAGGTGTTCCAGTGTATGACGATATCAGAAACTGGGTCGCAGCTGCAGCCGCACTACACCAGTGGGGCAAAACCTTCTCTTCTTAGAGAACATTTATTTCAAGCAAAAAATTCGGTTAAGTCATGGCTTTAGTTACAACATCAAAATCAAACGGAATTGCCACAGTCAAAATCAACAGGCCTGACAAGCTCAACGCAATGAATGTAGATGTTGCCAAAGAAATAATCCAGGTTTTTACGGAATTGGACAAGGACAGCGAAGTCAAGGTAATAATTCTGACAGGCGAAGGCGACAAGGCGTTTTCGGCAGGAGCAGACATTGAATACATGTCAAAAATATCTCCAGACGAATCAGTCGAGTATGCAAAGCTTGGCCAGCTTCTTACCGCAACGGTGGAAAATGTTAGCAAGCCTACCATTTGTGCAATAAACGGATTTGCGCTTGGAGGTGGATGCGAGCTGGCAATGTCGTGCGATATCAGAATTGCGGCAGACACTGCAAAGATTGGCCAGCCCGAGGTAACAATTGGAATTCCTCCAGGATGGGGTGGAACACAGCGCCTCATGAGAATTGTTGGGATTGCAAAGGCAAAGGAATTGGTCTATACTGGAAAGATGATTAAAGCAGATGAGGCAAAAGAGATTGGATTAGTAAATCATGTGGTGCCACTTGCATCACTTACGGAAGAGACGATGAAGATGGCACAGCAGATTGCTGCAAACTCTGTTCCAGGAGTAAGAATGTCCAAGATTGCAATCAACAAGGGACGAAACGCGGATCTCGACACAGGCCTTGGTGTGGAGCTTTTGGCGTGGAGAAACTGCTTTACCGATCCCGACAGAGCAGAGCGCATGACTGCGTTTGTAAACAAGTCAAAGAAGTGATATCGTCCTGCCACAAATAGTGGTGTGGATCCTTTTTCTAATTTTTAAAACAGTTTTGATTTTTGTAAACCATGCGCATTTAAGACAAGCACATTTAATAATTTGGAAAACATAAAGGCTGACGGGAGGGGGATTTGAACCCCCACACTCTTGCCTTGGAGTAACCCTTTTTCAGAGTCGCAATACCGGATTATGCGATCCCGTCAAGTGATCTATCCTAAATGTTATGCATGCCTATCAATAGCTGGTTATAACATAATAACCAGATCAGGAGCAAAATTACCGAATTTTTACTGAGCTGGTAGCTGAGCCTAACTTTGTTTTTATTTACTACTGGACTGAGGGTGAAAAGATTATTATAATTTGGGAGAGCAGCTTGACACATGGCAACTGAACAATCGCAAAAACTGATCACTGTTACGCCAAAAGCAGCAGAAAAGATCTTAGAGTTCATGAAAGAAGAGGCAGAAAAGCCAGAATACCTTCGAGTCTACGTCCAAGGAGGTGGATGCTCAGGCCTTTCCTACGGAATGGGTTTTGAAGCCAAGCCAGAAGAGGACGACACGATAATCGAGGAGCAGGGTGTAAAACTGCTAGTAGACAGCTACAGCCAAGAACACCTCAAGGGAGCAAACATCGACTACATCGAGTCTCTGATGGGCTCTGGATTCAAGATAAACAATCCAAACGTCACAAAATCGTGCTCATGCGGCCACTCCTTTAGCACCGAATAAGATCTAAATTTTTCATTTTTCGATCCGATTTCTAGCCGGTGCTATGCCACAAAGGCGCGGTGATCACCGAAAGCACTTATATCCTTGACGTGGGCAAAATAAGCTATGATATTTAGGAGGTATGTTATCAATTGCCACCAGCTGGCATTGTCAAGTATCACGTTAAACTATCCTTTGAAGTTGACGGACTGGTCGAAAGAGCAGACATAATCGGCGCAATTTTTGGGCAGACGGAGGGACTCCTAGGCCCAGAGATGAACCTAAATGAGCTGCAGCGTGTCTCAAAGGTTGGAAGAATCGAAGTTACTACGACATCTACTACAAACACCACCAAAGGCGACGCAATTATTCCAATGAGCACCGACATCGATACAGCATCACTGATTGCCGCAGCAATTGAAAGCATAGACAAGGTCGGTCCATTTGACTGCAAGTTCCAGCTCAACGAAATCGAGGATGTTAGGGCTACAAAAAAAGACGACATCATCAAGCGAGCAAAAGAGATCAAGCAGAAGTGGGCCACAAAGACAATAAGCGAAGGCGAAACGATGCTAAAAGACATCCACGAGGGAACTACAGTATCGGGCAAGCTGACCACATATGGAAAGGCAAAACTTCCGTGCGGCGTTGGCGTTTTCGAGTCACCGTGGGTCATCCTCGTTGAGGGAAGAGCAGATGTCATCAACCTGCTCCGCGCAGGAATCGACAACGCACTTGCAATCGATGGCGCAAGAATCGACGAGTCGATTAAGGACCTCTGTGACACTAAAGAAAAGGTGGTTGCGTTTTTGGACGGAGACAGAGCAGGAGGTTTCATCTTAAAAGAACTAAAAAGCGTAGTTGACATTGACATTGTTCATAGGGCGCCGGAGGGAGTCGAAGTAGAAGAGCTCACACCGCAGCAAATAACCGACATACTACGAGATACAATCGAGGAGATGAAACATCCAAAGCCAAAGCCGACTCTTGCCGAGCCGACAGACAAACCAATGGCTGAGCTTGCAGAAAAGACGTACTCTCAGATCAACGAAACGCTAGAAGCAGTAGGTCTTGATTCAAGCAAAAACGAGGTCTTCAAAGTTCCAATTAGCGAGCTTGTCTCAAAGCTTTCAGTGCAGTCCGGAATCAAGTACCTCATACTCGATGGGATAGTAACGCAAAGACTCGTCGATGGGGCCAAGCAGGCAGGAATCGAGTGTGTCATAGGACACAGAATTGCCAACCTGACAAACCGTGATGGGATAACGCTAAAGACATTTACCGAGCTTGGCGTCGCATAAGACCAGGCAATGTCTGAGCTGAAAATCCAGCACCTAGTCACCTTGACTGAGCTCCTATCAAAGGGGGCAAAAAATAATTTTATTTCAATTACCACATCTTCTTTGGGTCAGAGCATCCACAAGTCCCAGCAGGCAGCATCAAAGCATTTGCTTGAGCTGGAAAAAGGAGGATTCATTGAAAGAATTATGAGCGGACGCCACATCTCAGTCAAGCTCACGCAAAAAGGATACGAGCAGATAACTGATCTTTTCAATATAATAAAAAACAGCCTCGAGTCGGTTCCATCTGCAATGGAGCTAAAGGGAACACTTGTGTCCGGGATGGGTGAGGGTGCGTACTACATGTCGCTTAAGGGCTACACAAAACAGTTCAAGACAAAGATCGGCTACGTTCCGTTTCCTGGTACTTTGAATGTCAAGCTGGACAAAAAGGAATACGTCGAGGCCGTGCGGCAGCTGAGCAATCTTGAGGGAACAAAGATAGACGGGTTTTCAGACGAGAAAAGGACATACGGATGGGTCAAGTGCTATAGGTGTACGCTAAATGACAGAATTGACTGCCAGCTGATTCTCTTGGAGAGGACGCACCACGACTACTCTGTCATTGAGCTAATATCAGAAATAGAAATTCGAAGAAAACTTGGGCTCAAAAACGGAGACGAGCTAACAATCACGATCCAAATGGAATAACCTCTAATCATCGGATCATCAAAAGCTGCCCACGAATTGGAACCAATTTGGACATGATGTGGAAATTTGTTTAATATATTGAGGCGGATCCAGACGCCATGAACAAAAAAATACTGATTGGTGCAATAATTGCAGCCATCGGAATTCCGGCTTTTGTCTATGCCGCAGGACCACTATTCATAAACACAACAATAGATGAGCCGCTTCCAACAAACACTCTCGTTCAAAAGCAAACCATGGAAGAAAAAACCATGCCCGAAAAAGAGGCAATGATGAAAAAATCCGAGACGATGACGCAGGAAGAATCAATGATGGAAAAAGGTGAGACTATGGAGGAAAAAACAATGGTGGAAAAGGAATCAATGACAGAGAAACAAGTCATGGAAGAAAAAATGGAAGTGATGGAAAAAGAAACTAAAACCGAATCACAAATCATGACAATGAGCGGAACCTTTGTTGGTGTTGGCGACGGAATCCACGACGCACAGGGAAGCGCACTTGTAATACCACTTGACAGCGGCCAAAGCATTCTCCGACTGGAAGACTTTCGCTCAACCAATGGACCTGATCTCTACGTCTATCTTGCAACCGATTCTGGGGCAACTGACTATGTAAGTCTTGGGCGACTAAAGGCAAACATTGGAAACCAAAACTACGACATACCTGAAGGAACCGACCTTTCAAAATACGACACGGTTCTCATATGGTGCAAGCAGTTCTCGGTGCTCTTTGGCAGCGCAGAGCTTGCATAATCTCTTTTTTTATTTTACCCAAGCACAAACTAGCTATTTTTCAACTCATCACTAACGCCAGCAAATAGTTCTTTTACATCCGACCTTTTTTCTAATTCGTTCAACAAAGAAATAGGCACATCGGCCCACATTTCATTCCATGAGTTATCTCCATATTGTCTTTTTATTATGCCTCATTTTTCGTTATGAATTCAGATAGATCCTTTTGCGAACTTTGTATTTCAATATCCATTAATTCCCATAGCCTATCTCTCTCTTCAACGGGTAGGGAATTAGTGCAAAATCTTAGGTTCCAACTATACTCCCCCCTCAAAGACGCGGGCGGTCAAATTTGAACTAGATTCAATAAATCACGATCCCAAAAGAATCGTCTTTGCCAAAAGCTGGGCAACACGTAATGGTTCTGGGATGTGGCCCTGCAGGGTCAGGCCGTTGAGGAGTTTTTTTGTCTCTGCAATGGTGCAGCCCTCGTTTCTGATGTAGATCTCCTTTGCTGTGTGGAGCTTTATCTTTTGTCTTTTTTCCAGTTTTGTGTATTGTTCTAACTTCTTTTCAGGGGTTTTTGGGAAATGATATTTTATCGCATCTTCTATTCCCGGTGAGTCCTCATAGGTTACAGCTATTACTGGCAGCTGTGTCTCAATTGCAATTTTTTTTGGGTCAACGATATTGTACATCGAAATAATCACACCTGAAATCAAAAGATAGCTGATGTCAGGTCTATTCAGGCTTTTGTACATGCGGATTATCTCATCTGTTGCATCATCGCCTTCAAGTGTTGCCTTGCCTAGGACAAAGTCGTCTATTACAAAATCCCGCCTCATCACGACTCCTGCAAGAACCGATTTTGCCGAGCTTTGCACAAAGCTTTCTGCTATTGCAAGGCCGCGCAGGCCCTTTTTTTCAATGTGGAGTGGTCTCATTTTTTAGAAAAAATTCTTGAAGTCACAGACCGTGTAGCGCTTCACCATACTCTTTTTCAATCTTTGAGCTGGAAAATTCCGGAACCGGCGACTGGAGTCTTGCAACCCTGACATCCAAATTGAGGTTTTTGCAGCCATCCGTGATGAATTTTTCTTGGTGCACCTGGTCATAACCCAATGCGATGATATCGGGCTTGACGCGCTCGACTGTCTTGAAGATATCTCCCTCATGTCCAACAATGCACAAATCCACCATTGCAAGTGAGCCAACAAGCTCCTGCCGGTGTTCTTCTGTGTGCAGTGGCCTTCGTTTTTTTAGCTTTACAGCAGTGTTGCTTGTTGCAACAACCACAACTAGGACATCGCCTAGTGCCTTTGCTGCGTTGAGTGTGTAGATGTGTCCTGGGTGAATGATATCAAAGACGCCTCCAGCAAGTACTACGTGGAGGGTGGTCCTTCCAAACTCTGTGAGTAGTTTTTTGTCTTTGGTAATCAGGTCATTTTTTACAAGCCTGTCAATTCTTTCGTTTAGATATTCCTCTGAGAGCTGCATTTTTTTGATGCAGAGCTGCATTGGCTGCTGCTTTGTAAGTGAGCAGACATAGAATGCACCTAGAATTTTTTTATCAATTATATCCAAACAAGGATCACTACACTACCATTCTTTTTAATCCATCTATGAATTTAATTCCGGCTCTATTCCCTTTGCTATTCTAAGAGCGTCGACTAGGCCGTCTGCGTATCCAATAGACAGTATGGCAAGCTCGTCCTTTCCCTGCTCAAAGAACCGTTCTGCGTCCCTGATGTATAGTTCTGCGTTTTCGAGCACTCCTTTGAACTCTTTTTGGTTCTGATACAACGGCGCTATCTGCTCAAGTGCCCTGCGTATCATTGGGACGTATTTTTTCATCATCTGTGCTGAGATTTTTTCTATCTTTGACGAGTTGTCGGCAGGCTCATCGACGCAGTCTGCCAAAACCTTGAGGGCATCAGATTCCGTAAAGTGCAACGTCCCTGGAATAACAACAGAGTGGGGAGGTGCACCAAAATCAAGATCAAAAAGACTAGCTATTTTGCCTGCGATGATTTTCTGATTTTCTTGCCCAATTCTTGATGTGATGATTGCATATGTCGAATCCGAGATCACCTTTCTTGTCTGCTCCTTTTCTGTCTCCATCAGGCTTTGCAGCGCTGCCTTGGGATCCAAAAAAAAGTTCTTGTTTTGGTTGTATTCCAGTAACACAACGGTGTGGTTTCCAAGCTTGAGGTTATCAAAAATGGTATAGTATGCGGTAGTTGAGGGGGTGCCGCTCATTATTGTTACAGTCTTTCCGACCTTGTAGTAGTGGAGGCCGCACTCGCCAACAAGTGACGGTATGGCAGACGATGCATGGACTGTTTCGGTTTTGATCTTTTCTTGGATGGCTCGCACTCTAAGCTCGATATGTGTGGTTGCAATGTAGGGATCGCCGTATGAGAGCAGGACAACCTGTTTTGATTTTGCGTTGGAAAGAATCTCTTTTCCATCCTCGACTAGCCAGCGAGGTGCAAGCTTAAACTCTCCTTTTGTTAGATGCTTTGCCTTTTGCACCTCTGATTCTGACATCGGGCTTGTGAACTGCTCAAAATACACAACATCAGAGTCTTGGATTATCCGTTTTGTCTTCTCAGAGATTGAATCCGGTCCAGTTATTCCAAGACCAATAAACCACAGCATCTACTTTCCTTTCTTAGAGTCGTGCAACCTCTTTAGGTGGTGTAGTGTGTTTTTGATTACCTCGATTCCCCTCAGGTACTCACTCATTGATACACGCTCATCGATTGTGTGTGATGCGTGCGGGTCTCCCGGACCGTACGTCACAACAGGAATGTTCCAAAGTGTGCCTATAATGTTCATGTCGCCGGTTCCTGTCTTTCTAATGAGGGCAGGCCTTTTGTGCTCTACATCCATTACGCCAAGCGTGAATGCACGAACCAGAGGTGAGTTCATCGGCGCCTCAAATGGCTCAGTCTCATCCAAAACGGAATAGATTGCCTCAACTCCCTGCTTTTTTGACAGCTCGTTTACCTTTGATGCAATCTTTTCTCCAACCATCTTGGTGTTCATGTTTACTGGAATTCTGATATCCATTGTAGTGTTGCACTCTTTTGGTGTGACGTTGTGAGAGTCGCCTCCCTTGACTTCGGTAATTGTTGCAGTAAGCAGCATCCCTTTTGATTTTCCTTCTTGGTTTTCCTCAAGTGATTTTTTGAGCTCCGTTGTGAATTTTGCAGCTTCTTCGATTGCGTTTTTTGCAAGCCATGGGGCAGATGCATGTGCAGAATCGCCTACATTTACCTTGAGGTTTATTGCAATTCTTCCCTTGTATGCAATGGTAACGTTTCCTACACCGCTTGGCTCGCCAAAGATTGCGTAATCGATGTCAAGCTTTTGCTTTGCCAGGTTCTTGATTCCAGTTGCGTTTCCCTCCTCATCTACTGCGCCAACAAAGATTATCGTGCCGTTGTTTTTTTGCATTGTAGATGCAGCAAGAAGCAGTGCCATCAGGGGTGCCTTGGCATCTGACGCCCCTCGTCCGTACAAAAAGTCTCCCTCCTTTCGGACCTTTACTTTTCCTGGGACGGTGTCCATGTGACCGCAAAGCAAAACGCGGGGCGAGCCTGTGCCAATTGTCGCGATGAGGTTTCCTACGTCGTCTGTGCGGATGTTATCAAAACCCAAGTCGTCGCACTTGTCTGCCAAAAACTCTGCCAGCGGCTTTTCTGCCAAAGATGGTGTGTAAAGCCTCAGCGCCTTTTCTAAAAGCTTGATGGAAAACCTTGGGGTTATAGTAAATGACGAGTCCATTTTTTCATTTTCCTGAATTTACTGCGTATTCTAAAATCTTTGCGGCAATGTCGATTCCAGTCACCCGTGCGACATTTCTGTACTCGGTCGTGTTGTTTATCTCGTGTACAATTAACCCCTTGTCCTTGCTTTCCATGAGATCCACTCCTACGATCTCGCCTTTTACGGCGTCCTTGGCTTTGATGCAGATCTCCTCAAGCTCAGCCGTTACCTTGCAGACCTCGGCTGTTCCGCCGAGGTGGGTGTTTGTCTTCCAGTTTTCAGAAGTAGAGTTTCGGTAAATGGCGCCAGCTACCGAGTCGCCAATCACTATTGCCCGAATATCTCGGGGAGGTCTTTTGACAAACTCCTCGATATAGTGGACTTGGTAAATTGGAAACATTTTTTCGCGCTCCTCGATTATTCCTTCGGCAGACTCTTTGTTGTTCAGCTTCACAACCATCCTGCCCCAGCTGCCAACAGTCGGTTTTATGACGCGAGGATAGCCAAGCTTGTCCAACGCCTGCAGTGCAGCATCCTTTGTAAATGCAACCGTGACATACGGTGTTGGGATGCCGACCTTTTGCAAAATCATGTGGGTGAAGAGCTTGTTACCAGCATAGATTCCTGTGTGCAGCGAGTTTATGACGTGAGAGCCCATCCCCTCTAGTGCTGCGGTGGAATGCAGGTTTCTGTAATAGCTGACGCAGCGTTGAAGAACTGTATGGTAGTCTGTCTTTTTGTCAATGTCAAGTACAAGATTCTTGCAGTCTACCATCTCGATTTTAATTCCGGTTCTGTCAGAGGCCTCGACTAGGGCCCTCTCCTCCAGTCGAATGGTGTCGTAAAGAACCGTTACGGGGTGGGTCACTGACCCCAGTCCTCTCCAACGCTCTGAGCTGGCTTTAGCCCAAATCCGCCTGAAGATTTTGTAATCTCAAAACTTGCGCCGCAGTCTGGGCAAGTTACCAATTCGCCCTCTAGGGCATCCTTTGGAATGGAAATATCCGAATCACACTCTGAACATTTTGCCATGTTATTCTCTAGTCCCTTTTGCGTCATTAATTATCTTTCTTTCAAGCTTGCCATCAAGGGGAATCTCAAGGAGGTCACCCATTCTGAGGTTTTTAAGACCATGCGCTACTGCCTTGGCTTGATCATCGTTTTTATCAAGGCCCAAAATCGACATCAGATATGCAGAGCCTGTCTTGCCTGCAAGCTCGCCAAAGACGATTCTGCGTCTGTTTCCTACCACTCGCGGCGGAATCGGCTCGTATGCTGCCGGGTTTCGCAAAATGGCTGCTAGGTGCGTTCCCGCCTTGTGCTTGTATGCCGAGGCGCCAACGATTGGCTTTGAATCGTACGGGTGGATTCCTGTGTAATTGTCAATTAATCTTGAAAGGTCAGATAGCATATCGAGTCTAAAGTCATTTGGTGAGCGGTACAGGTATGTCAGTGCGACTGCAACTTCGGCCAACGACGGAATTCCGGTTCGCTCGCCAATTCCATCAATTGTTGTGTGAATTTGATCAGCTCCTGCGTCAACTCCGGCAAATGCATTTGCAAGTGCAAGCCCAATGTCATTGTGGCAGTGCACATCAAGTGGAACCCTGATCTTGTCCTTTACCATCTTGACAAAGTTGAACATTCCTTTTGGTCTCATTATCCCTACAGTGTCTGGCAGGCTAATTCTGTCGACTCCGGCATCCTCGATTGCCTTGCAGACCTTGAGTAAAAACTCTGGGTCGGCGCGGCTGCCGTCCTCTACAGTGAATCTCATTTTGAGGCCATGGGATTTTGCATACTCGACAGTCTCTACTGCCCTTCTGAGTGCCTCCTCTCTTGTGATCCTGAGCTTGTCCTTCATGTGAATATCAGAGATTCCAAGATATGTTGCGGTCCACTTGGGGTCGCATTTTAGCGCAATGTCGACATCGGTCTTTAATGCACGGACGTGTGCAACAATGTCTGCCTTGAGGCCCTGTTTGATTATTGTCTTTGTTGCCTCAAAGTGGTCCTCTGATACTACTGGCGAGATCTCAATTTGGTCTACACCAAAATAATCAAGCATCCATGCAATCTGGATTCTTTGCTTGTTGGTAAATGTAACACCTGGGTGCTGCTCGCCTTCGCGAAGCGTACTGTCCAGCACATGTATCTTGCGGGGCTTTTTTTCATACTCGTTGTGCAGGTTTGCGTAGTAGTTTGGGTCGTTCATTTGCAGTGAATCTAGATGGTCTTGGAGGTTATAAACATATTCGTACTAAAAACGGTAGAATTCAGAAAACTGGCGTATTTTTTCGGTGCAAAACAAAAACTTGAGCTCGATTTTCGTCTTACGTTACTTCGCGCAAAATGATGACTGTGTTTGTGTCCGAGACGCCTGGAATCTTTCGAAGCGAGTCAATCGAGGTGTTTATCTCGGTAATGTTTGGAGCAGAAATTATCACCGCAATGTCGTACTGCCCAGTAATCTCGTAGACAGTCCTTACACCTTCAAGCTTTGTCAGCCTTGTGGAGACCTTTGAGGTGTCCATTGACGATTCAACAGATATGAGGACAATTGCCTTTGTTGCGTTCTGCTCACCTATTTCAATTGTGAATTTTTTGATAATCTTTGCGTCGCTGAGGTTCTTTACTCTGCGTCTCACTGCGGACTCGGAGAGCTTTAGCTTTTTTCCAATGTCTACAAACGACTCGCGCGAGTCATCGCGCAGGATCTTTAGAATCTCGTCGTCAATTTTGTCCTTGTACATTCTTTCTTCGCTCCTCTTCTCTGCTAAATAATCGGTCTAGTACAACTAATACTTTGTTGACGTCGTCTTCGGAAAGAACCAGCGGTGGAAGGAACCGCAGTATGTTTCTTCCAGAGTATAGTAGCAAAACTCCTTCCGAGATCCCATCTAAGAGAATGTCCTTTACCTCGAATTTCATCTCTACTCCGATCATGAGGCCTTTTCCTCTGACCTCCCTGATTACATGGTGCTTTTCTTTTAGCTGGTCCAGTCCTTCTCTGAGCTTTTTGCCGATCTTTTCTGCGTTTTGAATGAGGCCATCTTCTCTTAGGGCTTGAAGTGTTGCAATTCCTGCGGCACACGAAATCGGATTTCCACCAAATGTGGACGAGTGTTCGCCCTTACTCATTGCAGCTAAAATCTCGGGTTTTACCAAAGTAGCTGAGATTGGAATTCCACCGGCTAGTCCCTTTGCTAAACACATAATGTCTGGCGCCGTATTCCAGTGCTCGCACGCCCACATCTTGCCTGTTCTGCCCAATCCTGCTTGAATTTCGTCAAAGATTAGCAGGATTCCACGCTCATCGCAGAGCTTGCGGACATTTTGCAAAAATCCGTCTGGTGCCACATTGATGCCACTCTCCCCCTGGATTGGCTCCATTATCACAAACGCGGTGTTGTCATCTATTTTCGATCGTAGGGCCTCGATGTCACCAAACGGCGAAAAGGTCACCTTTTCTACAAGAGGCATAAACGACTTGCGATATTTTGGATTAAATGTAAGTGAGAGCGAGCCCATTGATTTTCCGTGGTACGAGCCGTTCATTGCCACCATGCCGGATTTTCCTGTGAACTTGCGTGCAAACTTTATTGCAGCCTCTACTGCCTCTGTTCCGCTGTTTCCAAGGTGCACCTGGGAGAGACCCTTTGGTGCAGCCTTGATCAGATTCTCCAAAAACTCTTCTCTTGTCTTGTTGTATAGTGATGTGTGGACCGTAATTATTTTGTCAAGCTGTGCCTTGATTGCAGAGACAACCCGGGGGTTACGGTGCCCTACCAGTGCCACCCCGTAGCCTCCCATCAAGTCGATGTATTCTTTGTTGTTAATATCCCAGACATGAGCTCCAAGTCCTTTTTCAATTGTTACCGGGAACCTTTGGTAGAGATTTCCCAAAAAGTCGTCTTCAGTCATTGAGTAATTACCGTGCACTTTGTGTGAGAAATGGCCGACGATATAGGATTTTCCCTCTGGCCGTTTGCAATCAGGGCCTCCTTTACTCCCATGTCGAGGGCCTCAGAGGCAGCTAGGATCTTTTTTTCCATTCCAAATCCAACCTTTGGGCGGATCTCTTTTGCCTCTGCGTTTGTCAGCTTTTCGACGAGCCTGTCGTTCATCAAAAGACCATCGACGTTAGTCAAAAACAAAATCTTGTCGCTTTTGATTGCGCCAGCTACGTTTGCAGCTGCCCTGTCGCCGTCAATATTTAGTAGGTCAAAGTCCTTGGATACTGCGATAGGCGAAATGGCGTGTAGCCTTGGTCAAGCAACAGTTTGAGCAAGGATGCGTTTACCTGCGTTACCTTGCCGGTATATCCTCCGTCGATTACCTGCTTGCGGCCCTTTTCGTTTACAATAATCAGCTTTTCCTTTCGCTCTGCTAAAAACAACTGTCCGTCGACTCCACTAAGACCAATTGCGTTGATTCCGTTTTTTTGCAGCATCTGTACAATTGCCTTGTTTATTTTGCCAGACATTACCATTGTGAAAATCTCTGCAGTTTCCTTGTCGGTGTATCGCGATTTAATTCCGCCGGGTGAGACTACGAACTTGGGTTCCTTTCCGAGAATCTCACATGTTTTTGTTACTTCCTTTCCGCCGCCGTGGACCAGTATGACCCCCTCCTGGGCTGCAAATTTTTTTATGTCAGGAATTGTTGTGGAATGTAGATTTTCTACAACGCTTCCGCCGATCTTGATTGTAATCATTTTGTTATACTGGGGTCAGGGGTGAGTACCTGAGACCATCCATCTCGTCAAAGCCTGCCATGATGTTCATGTTCTGGACGGCAGAGCCTGCAGCACCCTTCATCAGGTTGTCAGAGGCTGACAGTGCAACAAGTCTGTGGTTGTCCTCGTCGATGTCAAATCCAATGTCGCAAAAGTTAGAGCCGACGACAAACTTGGGGTCTGGGAATTTGTACAATCCTTTTTTGTCGCGAATCAGTCTGATGAATCGCTCGTTTTTGTACATCTCGCGATAAATCTTCCATAATTCTAATTCGGTCATGTCTTTTTTCATAAAGGTGTGATTTGTGCAAAGGATTCCCCTAACAATGTCTACTGCATGGGGGCTCATCGATACGTGGACAGGCTTTCCAGCTATTTCCGATAGCTCTTGTTCTATCTCTCCAGTGTGCCTGTGCTTTGCCGGCTTGTAAGGACGAATAACGCCTGAGCGCATTGCGTGGTGCGTGCCTGCAACACTGCCTGCTCCCGCACCAGATGAGCCGATTTTCGAATCAACCACCAGATGATCAGTATCGATGAGATCATTTTTGATAAGCGGAGCTAGTGCTAACATCGAAGTTACTGCCATGCAGCCTGGACAGGAGACAAGCTGAGCTCCTTTGATCTTTTCTCGGTGTAATTCAGGAACTCCATAGACTGATTTTGCCAGTAGGTCTGGATGCGGATGTTCCCAGCCGTACCATTTTGTGTATCCTGCTTGGTTGTGCAACCGATAATCTGCTGACAAATCTACAACCTTTAGTCCCCTGTCGTACAATGCCTTTACAATCTCTGTTGCGGTTCCATGAGGCACTGCGGTAAATACCAAGTCGCACTTGTCTGACATTTTGTCATAGTCTAATTCCGAAAATGTTAATTCCGTAAATCCCTTAAGAGCTGGTTGAACTCGGTGGAGATACTCTCCGACATACTGTCGTGATGTCACCATAGATATCTCCACATCTGGGTGTGTTACCAAGAGACGTAACATCTCGCCACCGACATAACCCGATGCTCCAACTACACCTACTCGCAGCATGCCTTCCCTCATAATGAAGTATATTTATTTGCTAATGTGGGTCAGAGCAAACTTGACCATTTCTTGTGGAATGTTCCTTTTTGCAACTTTTGCCAGTCCCTTGAACTCGACGGTGTTATTTACCTCGTGTACTACCAGGCCGCGCTTTTTGTCCTCCATCAGATCTATTCCAAGGATTCCTCCGCCGACGGCTTTTGAGGCTTTGATGCAAAGATTCTCAAGCTCTGATGTTATTGGGCAAAGCTCCGGCTCTGCACCTAGTGCGATGTTTGTCTTAAAGTCGCCTTCTGATTTGCGGTACATTGCCGCAACCAGCTGATCTCCAACTGTGATTGCGCGAATGTCGCGTGGTGGTCTGTCGATCATCTCCTGCAGATAATAAATCCGGTCGTGCGAGCCGTCCTCGATGTCTCGCATCTCAATTATTGCCTCCGTTGTGTCCTTGTCGCGCAAAGGAAGGATTCCGCGGCCCCAGCTTCCAATGACTGGCTTGATTACTAGAGGATAGCCTACCTTGTTGATGAGGTTCATGGCTTCTTCAGATGAAAATGCAAAGTATGTCTTTGGCGTTGGGACCTGCGCCTTTTTTAGCAAAAGCGATGTTATCATCTTGTTTCCGCACCTATCCGATACATCGTAGCTGTTGATTACAGGAACCCCTAGGAACTCTAATGCTGCGGTAAAGTGCAGGCCTCGAAAATAACTAACACATCTCTCCAGGACCACGTCGCCAAACTCAAAGTCAGCACGTTTGCTTTCTGTGCTAATCTGAGTTGTCTTTGCGTCTACCTTTGATGTTTGGTGACCAAGACTTGATGCTGCGTCTTCGAGCATCTTTTCTTCTGGTCTGACCCGGTCAAAGACGATGCAAATTTTTGTCAACTATTCTCCCCAGTCTTCGCCAACACTTTCTGCTGGTTTTAGCTCGACGCTTGGGCCGCTTTTCTTTGATATCTCAAAGTCAGCTCCACACTCTGGACAAGATACTATCTCACCCACAGATGCATCGTCTGGGACGTTGATTGCTGCGTCACATTCTGAACAGTTCATTTTGATGATTTTTCTCACCCCTTGACTCGTAATTTATTAGCTTCTGTTGTTTGCAACCCCCACAACTCGACAAAGCCTGTTGCCTTTCTTTGGTCAAAGGCAGAACCTTTGCCGTATGTTGCGACGCGGTGGCTATACAACGAGTACTTGGATTTTCTGCCAACCACTCGGAAGCTTCCCTTGTATAGTTTCAGCTTGACTGTTCCGGTAACGACCTTTTGCGACTGGTTGATGAACCCGTCAAGGTCTTTTCTTAGCGGGTCCTGCCACAAGCCAGAATATGCAAGCCAGGCCCACTCTTGGTCAATTATACTTTTGAACTTGGTTTGGTGTTTTGTGTGGACCATCTTTTCTAGGTCTGAATGCGCCTCGATTATGCAGAGTGCAGCAGGAGTCTCGTATACTTCGCGGGATTTTATTCCTACTACTCGGTCCTCTATGTGATCAATGATTCCTACGCCGCACGAGCCGGCTACTTTGTTGGTATAATCGATTAGTTTTATTGGGTCCATTCTCTTTTTGTCGACTGCAACTGGGATTCCGCCTTCAAACTCGATTTCAAGATATTTTGCCGCGTCTGGCAGGTTCTTTGTCTTGACCCAGATGAAGGCGTCTGCAGGGGGCTCACTGTATGGGTCCTCGAGGTTCCCGCCCTCGATTGCCCTTCCCCAGAGGTTCTGGTCAATTGAGAATTTCTTTGATACAGATTCAATTGGGATGTTGTGCTTTTTTGCAAACTTTAACTCGGTTTGCCTGTCCAGATTCAGGTCACGAATTGGCGCAATTATTGGCAGGTTAGCACCAGAAGCAAACGTCACATCAAAGCGCACCTGGTCGTTTCCCTTTCCGGTGCAGCCGTGTGCTAGTGCGTTTACCTTTTCTTTTTTTGCCACATCCAGCACCTTTTGCGCAATAAGTGGGCGCGCAAGAGCGGTTGCTAGGCAGTACTTTTTTTGGTAAAGCGCGTTTGCCTTGATTGCCGGATGGATGAATTTTGTGACAAACTCTTTTTTTGCATCTATATTATAATGACGCAAAACGCCAAGCCGCTTAGCTTTGGCTGCAATTTTGCGCTGGTCGCTTCCTTCGCCAACGTCGACCGTTACTGTGATCACGTCCATGTCGTGCTTTTCCTGCAGATATCGTACAACGACAGAAGTATCAAGACCGCCAGAAAAAGCAAGGACTGCCTTTTGTCTCATTAGAGCTTTTTGGAAATGTGTTTTGCTTTTAACTTTTGTGTTGATCCTTTTTTTCATGTGATCAACGTCGTCAAAATGACAAATTCATCATAGAGAACTGAAATTTGGAGATTCTAAACCATTCCAACAAGAGCTATGCGATTGTCAGTTGTAACCATTGGAAGCCATAAAAGATAACCAAATCCTTAATTAGAAAAAAAGAGGTAAAGTAACAGTTGTCAATCTCGAAATCAAAAAAGAGGACAAAACCTACCTCTACAAAAGATGAAAGTCTGTGGCCAGCAGAAGAAAAAGCAGCAAGACTGTACAAACAAAGAAAGCTTGGTGGGAAACGCTTTGGCAATGTTAGGGACCTTATAAAAGATCTTAACAGCTGAAAGTGTGTGGACATTTGAGAGAAAGAATCAATTCAAACAACAATACAAACATCTTCATTCCGAAATTCAGAAAAGGGTAAATGAGACATTAATTGCCTTGGCTGCAGAACAAAATCCCGCAAAACCGGAATTCTACAATACTGGACGCATCAAATGCCTTCATGCCTGTCCTGTAGGAAAACAATACCGAATATTATACGATGTAGATTTCAAAAAAGGAGAAATTGTGCTAATTCGGGTTGGTACCCATGACGATGTATACTAATTTTGTTGACTGCGTCATATTTGCCCAAACATCAATTTTTCATTTCAAGTTTTTAGAAAAAATCTTTTGAGGCAAAAATTTGGAACTAGCTTGAGCTAAAATCCGCTTACTATTTAACCGAAATTTCATAACGGTGCTTTATGAAAATTCTACTTTATTCTGGTGTTGCAGCTGCCGTAGTTGCAATTGCAGTAGCTGCAATCATAAGCAGCCAGGCAAATTCTGCTGAAAACGGAATCAGAGTGGTGTTTTTTCCAAACATTAGCCACGCAGTGCCAATAGTTGGGCTGCAAAACGGCGAGTTTTCACAAGAGCTTGGTGATACTCCAATCAACACAATAATTGTGGACAGCGGCCCTCAGGCAGTAGAGGCGCTTTTTGCAAACTCGGCTGATCTGGCGTACATGGGTCCTGCGCCGTTTATCAACGGGTATATCAAGTCGGGCGGAGCTGGCCTAAAGATTTTGGCAGGTGCGGCTGCAAACGGCGCAAGCCTAGTAATACAAAAAGACTCGGAGATCTCATCCATTGCTGACTTGGCTGGAAAAAAAATCGCAGCCCCGTCTCTTGGCAACACACAAGATGTCTCTTTGCGCTATTATCTTTTACAAAATAATCTAAAGCCTGCAGAAAGGGGAGGAAGTGTCGTGGTATACAACATTGCAAACTCGGAAACCTATACTCTATTTGCCAAAGGCGACATCGACGCTGCATGGGTTCCAGAGCCACTAGCTACCATGCTGGTAGAAAACCTTGGAGGAAAACGACTCTTCTCAGAAGAGGAGCTCTGGCCTGCAAAAGAGTTCCCGTCTGTTGTACTTGTTGGCAGGACCGATTTTATCCAAAACCATCCCGACTTGGTTGCAAAGTGGCTAGAGGCCCACAAAAACACCATTCAGTGGATAAATGAAAACCCGGATGAGACCGAGTCTGTCTTTATCGAGTTTTACAAAAAGCACACAGGAAAAACGCTTCCGCAAAATATAGTGCATGGCTCTTTTTCAAATATTTTGATTACGTCTGATCCAAACGAGGAAGCGATTCAGATATTTGCAGAGCGTGCGTATGAGCTTGGCTATCTTGGCCGCAAGGGCTACGACATCAGTGAGATATTCTATGCGGAAAGCAAGGCAATGGGGATTATACAATGGCAAAACTAGAGGCAAAAAACATTGTAAAATATTTTATTCACGACGGAATGCAGCTTAAAGCCCTTGGCGGAATAAACCTCACAGTAGAGGATGGCGACTTTGTGTGCCTTGTCGGCCCATCAGGATGTGGCAAGTCCACATTTTTGAGAATTGCTGCAGGGCTGCAAAAGCCAGACGAAGGCCAGATACTGCTAGACAACAGACCAATCGACAGTACAGGGCCAGACAGAATACTTGTTTTTCAAGAGGGTGCGCTCTTTCCGTGGCTAAAGGTGCGGGACAATGTCGAGTTTGGACTGCAGATAGCCGGAATCCCCGAATCTGAGCGACACCAGATCTCTGATAGGTATCTAGAGATGATGCAGCTTACAAAATTTGCCAACTCGTACACGTACCAGCTCTCAACTGGAATGAAGCAAAGGGTTGCAATTGCAAGGGCGCTAGTAATGGACCCTGCTGTATTGCTAATGGATGAGCCATTTGCAGCACTTGATGCGCAGACAAGAGACCTTTTGCTAGTAGAGATGCAGATGATCTGGCAGAAAACAAAAAAGACTATATTGTTTGTTACTCACAACGTGTCCGAATCTGCAGTACTTGGCAACAAGGTTGCAGTATTTACACACAGGCCCTCTACTGTCAAAAAGATAATCA
>CAZLSK010000006.1:0-21839 GCA_964562075.1 uncultured Candidatus Nitrosotenuis sp. | reverse complement strand
TCTGATAAAACAATCCGCTCAAATGTAAACGATGTAACCATGATGCTGGCATATGACGCCGAGACAATTTTCCGACATTATTCAGAGGTAATAAAGGACGGTGCAATAATCTACGACTCGGATATTTCTGCCACGAAGGTGGACGAAGTTCACACACTTGATGACCAGTACAAGTCAAGATTACTAAATTATCTTGCTTCAAAGAACAAAAAGCCAACCATCCAAGATGTTTTGGATTTAGCAAAAGAGAGTGGTGTAAAACTATATCCAATTTCGTTTAAGGACGTTCTTTCAAATATGGCAGACGAAACCAACAATCCGCGCCTCAAGGGAATGATGAGAATGTACAACGTTCTTGGCGTATCGTTTTCTCTTGGCATACTCAAAATGCCCCCACAAACATTGCTAGAATCAATTGACTCCATATTTGCGAAAAAAAAGGCAATAGCAGACCTCAACAAAAATGCAGCAAATTATGCATACAACTATGCCTCTGCGAGATTTAGCGACTTTACATTCTCACTAAATACAACTACAAAAAAATCCGGCACAATAATGGTTCAAGGATACCAAGGAACGGCTCTAGGCAAAATTGCTTGCGGCTGCAGATTCCAACCATATTACCCAATAACGCCAGCATCCGATGAAAGCGTGTTTTTGGAATCAAACGAAATCTTTGATGTCCAAAACAATAGGCCCGGCCATACACTGGTAGTTCAATCAGAAGATGAGATATCTGCAATTGGAATGACGATTGGGGGAGCACTGACCGGCACAAGATCCGCTACCTGCACTTCTGGGCCGGGATTTTCACTTATGGCGGAGGCCTTGGGCTGGGCAGGAATCAACGAGGTGCCGATTGTAGTTACCCTCTATCAGCGAAGTGGACCATCGACAGGGCTGCCGACAAGACATGGACAAGACGATCTATTGTTTGCAATTCATGCGGGCCATGGAGAATTTCCAAGGATTGTCTACGCCTCAGGCGATGTGGAGGAAAGCTTCTACGATACTGCCAGATGTTTTAATTATGCAGAGATGTATCAACTGCCGGTAATACACATGATGGACAAGTTTCTTGCAAGCTCGGTTGTAACATGCAACAGATTTGATCCAAATAAAATCACAATCGATCGAGGAAAGCTGTTAGAAAAAATTGAAGGCAATTACAAAAGATTCGAACTAACCAAAGACAACATTTCACCAAGATCAAAGCTGGGACTTGAGAACGGTATCTTTTGGAACACGGGTGATGAAAGCGACGAATACGGCCATATCTCAGAAGATCCTGAGCTGAGAATTAAAATGATGGACAAGCGCAACTCAAAACTCTCCTACGCGCTACAAACGATTCCTAAAGAAGAGCAGGCAGTCTCGTTTGGATCCTCAGAAATATGTGTGGTTAGCTGGGGCTCACCAAAGGGGCCAATACTTGATGCACTTGAAATGCTAAAACAAGAAAACATCAAGATTGGATTTGTGCAGATAAAACTACTCCAACCATTTCCAGCAGATTACGTAAAATCCTTGCTAAAAGACGCAAAAACAATAATTGACATTGAGGCAAACCAGACTGCTCAGCTAGGACAACTGCTAAAGCAAAACCTCGAGCGTGGGCCTGACTATTACGTTCTAAAATATACTGGAAGGGCAATGACTTCAACTGAGATATACGAATCGCTAAAAAAGATAGTAGAAAAAAGAGCACAAAAAAGAGAGGTATTGACCCATGGCGCTTAAGCTTGGAGACTACAAAACAGAAGTGCACAATGATTGGTGTCCCGGTTGTGTACTTCCTGACACTCTGATTCATTGTAATCCATCAGTAAAACAGATACAACAAGTCAGTGTTGGTGAGCGAGTTCTTGGGAGCGACGGCCTTTATCATAAGGTACATGAAATCATAACACATATTCACAGAGGTAAGCTGTACAAGCTTGTCACCAAATGTTTTGGGACAACCTATCTTACAGATGAACATCCCGTCCTGATAGTAAGGCGACAGCATCAAAAACTTCACAACAAAAAATTTGACGCCGTATGGACCCGAGCAGATCAAATTAAAGCAAAAGACTATGTAGTTTATCCAATTCAAAAAGAACAACTCGACAGAGAGTTTATCGAAGTTGAATATCAAATAACAAAAAAAGATACTGTCAGTAAGACTGTGCCCAACAAGATTCCACTAAATGAAGATGTTCTAAGACTAATGGGATATTATATCGCAGTAGGATATGTACATGGTCGAGAGATCAACTTTACTTTCAATTCCAAAGAAATTGAATTCTTGAACGACGTTGAAAACATCATGTTTGAAAGATTTGGTCTTACTGCAACGGAAAACACAAAGAGAAATGCAACTACACTGACATTTTATTCAGCGCCACTTGCAAGACTGTTTTTGGACTGGTTTGACCACAAAGCACACAATAAAAAAATTCCTCATTTTGTGATGCTTCTTCCAGCACAAAAACAAAGAGAACTAATCAAAGGACTGTGGCGTGGTGACGGTTGGATAAGCACTCAAGAAATACGCGGCAACTTGAAGACAACATCTAAGACCTTATGTGAACAGGTAAAGACACTTTTGTTAAGACAGGGGATTGTGCCAATAATCTCCATCACCAAGGCGTCCGGAATTCACAGGGAATCATACTCAATTCAGATTGTAAGCGATCGCGATTTTGCAGTATTGTGCAAAATACTTGATGAAAAGATCACACAAACAAATCATGTAGGCAAGCCTCCATCCTCAATTGTTATGCCTGATTATGTTCTAATCCCGGTCAAAAAAGTCGAGAGCTTTGATTATGACGGACCGGTTTACAACCTCGAAGTTGACGACGTAAGCTCCTATGTAAGTGAAAATGCAATTTTGCACAATTGCGGTGACTTCGGTATTGTCAATGCACTTCAAATGGCATTATCTGAAATGCAGATTCCAAGACACAAAGCGGCAATATTTTCTGGAATTGGATGCTCCGGTAAGACATCTCATTTCATCAATGTTTACGGAGTTCATACACTGCACGGAAGGGTTCTGACATTTGCACAGGGTGCCAAGCTTGCAAATCCTGAAATGGAAATTGTTGCAGTGGGCGGAGATGGAGACGGTTTGGGGATCGGTGCTGGACACTTTGTAGCAGCAGGAAGAAGGAATCTAGACATGACCTACATCATTTTCAACAATGGGGTTTATGGGTTAACAAAGGGTCAGGCCTCACCAACCCTCAAGCTTGGAGAAAAAACAAAATCATTGCCAACACCAAACACAAACTACAACGTAAATCCGATTGGGCTTGCTATTGCAAGTGGATTTACTTTTGTTGCAAGAGGTTACGCGTATGATGTTAGACATCTAAAAGACATGATGATTGCTGCAATAAGACACAAGGGACTTGCCTTTTTGGATGTGTTGCAGCCCTGTCCAACATACAATGACATTAACACAAGGGACTGGTACGCTGGAATGGATAGAATGGATGAGGCAACACAAAAGCCACGCCCAAGAACCTACAAGCTTGAAGACACCAACTATGACCCAGTTGTGCACTATGACGAAGAGTCTGAGCTCAACGAAAAACTAACCCAAGCCCTTATCAGGTCTTTAGAATGGGACACAAAGATTCCACTCGGCATATTCTACAAAAACGAGATAATAAGCCAATACGACAGAAGAATCATGGATAAGATACCAAACTATTTGGAAAATCCGCCTGCCTCTCAGGTGATTTCCGAAAAAGGCAGGGCACTAACCGACCTCTCAAAGGTTTTGGATTCTCTATCTGTCTAAAGTGCGCCAGTCACATGTAGAAATATTAGCCAGTAAAGTAGAAGGTTATGCTAATTGAATCTAACTGAGGCAAACAAGATATTTCGAAAATCGATAATCAAGGGCTATTTTGAGCCACATCTCCTAAATCTTGATTTTAGCAAATCAAACATCAAGCACCCGACCATACCAGAAGATGGTCTTATGCAGTCAAATTTGTTGCACATCTTTTTTGACATTGAGACCGGCTCGGATTATCCTGATGGTGATGAGTGGTTTTTTGCAGAATTTCTTTTTCCGTATAACATAAAAATTCCAGACAGTGTCAAGGGTCCTGACTATTTTACAACACTGTCTCTAAGTGAGGGAAAACATTTTTGGCATCATCGGGAGCTTATACGCTTCAAGTATGGCAAATCAAAAAAACTTGAAGAGTCCTTAGAATTTTTAGATTCAAAATACAAGGAGCTTCACTCGCTGGTTGAGCCGCTAGAAAAAGACATTAAATGATTGCTTTCCAAGCATTATTTACAAGGACAAATCTTTTGTCCTCTGCAAACAAGGTACTCAGCTTCCACTTTCTTGTCTCGACATCAAATTTGTAAATCACTTTGGAAATCTCTTGAGGTATGTTATCGGAATTTAGATGAAATGGAAGTAGCTCTATAACAAAGTCGAGCTTTTCTAGGGCATTGTCAAACCAGTTTTTGTCCTGTACATCCAAGACAAAGCCGATGTTTGGCATGCCAATAAAGTTGAGATCGATTTTTAAGGCCTTGTCACTTCCGCGTCGTCTTTTCATCTCCTTGAACATGAACTTGACCTTATCCCATCTGCGGTACTCAAACCACTTGAAAAACTCTTCATTAAACTCTAGTGGGATCCACAAACGCAAAACACTGACAAAATCTTGCTCAGGTTCTTCAAGCTCATTTTGCTGAACACGGAATCTTTCTGAAAACAACTCGTATAAGACTTCAATTTCCCATGGTGAGACACCAAAATAATCCACCGATGCGGTAAGAAAATTGTTTTTCAACAACTAGAATGACTCGAAAATTCTAATTAAAGTTTCAAAGGTAGCTGCTAGATAGTATTGAGATATTTCCAAAGGTAGAACATTCCAACGGTAGCTATGACAAATAACATTGGCTTCCACGCAAAAACCGGAATGTTTGGAGTTGTGAGTTTAATTTTGTAATTGTCAAACACCATATGAACATAGTTTTTGACTTTGTCACTCCATATTGTGTACTCGATTTGGTGCTTTTTTAGCAATGCCTCGATCTCGTAAATGACTGGTGTTCTTTGACAGAACAAGTGCTGCAGGTAATCCCTAGAAACCTCTACTTCTGCCTGAATTGCAACCATTCCCTTTTTGAGATCAAACAATCGTAGGTGCAGTTCCCATGGTTTTTTTAGTTTTAACGACAAGCCGTGGCCTATCTGTGATTCCTGTTTATGCTCAAACTTGACCTTGGTAAATCCCTCATTTGATAAAATTCTAAGAATCTCTTCTGCACTCTTTTTTACAATTACTGTCAGCTGCTCTACTCCTTTTGTATCGATATTTACGGTATGTTTTTTCCCGTCAAAAAACGAAATTGTCTTTGGGTATTTCGTAAAATATTCTTGAATCATTTTACTGAATGAATTTCAAAAATGGTATTATTTAAAGCGTCGATTTCTAAATTTAACAACTCAGTTCATTTTTTGCAAACCGCGTAGATAGACGCACAGCTCCGATGAGATTGCCATCTCATGTGGGCTGATTTTTCTTGCTGTGAGTTTTGCTCCAGAATTCCTAACTATTGCCAGAGGTGTTGCCTCTGCACCTTCGCCCATTTTGTGATTTGCAATGGTTGCCAAATTATCTGCGGTTGCTTGCAGAGTAACCTTGAGTGGGTTGCCATCAAGATCCTTTTGACCCCTCATGTCTTGTATTGGTTCAAGACCTGCACATGCAATTGCAACTCCAGTTGTGCCGATTCTTGCAGGCATAAGTCTGCTGTCAACTACAATTACGCCAATGCTTATTCCAAGATTCAAAAAGATCTTTCTGCGGAGCTGCTCAGCTACAACATATGGTTGATCAGGATACAAAATGACTGTGCCTTTTTTGGCATTTGATTTGTCTATTCCGGCATTTGGTGCTAGAATGTTATCAGCAGACGTTAAGACAAATCCTGTAATTCCCCCAAATATCGAGTCGGATTCGCGTAAAATTACTTCAGAAAACTTGGAGCCAAGCTGGTATTTTTCTGACAATTCCATGGCATCCGTTGACGGTTTTATCTTTTCTAAATCAAGCAATCTATTTTGCGAGTTGGCAATGTATTTGCTTGAGATCACCAAGACATCTCCGTTTTCCAAGTTCGTATTGCGTGTAGAATCAACAATGCTTCGATACAGATCAAAACTCGATTGTTTCTTTTCAACCTTGATTGGTATTACACTTAGCACACATACATTGCGATTTTCGTATTTTTGTATTCTTCGACAAAGCTTTTAATCTGAACTGGAACCTTTCTCTCCTGTGAATATTACAGAGAAGATTCTTGCAAGAGCGGCAGGAAAATCACGCGTTGCGCCAGACGACATTGTGTTTGCCAAAGTAGACAAGGCGATGATTCATGACGTTTCAGGCCCGGGTGTAATCAAAGTGTTTGAAAAGCTCAAAAAAGAAGGAATCAGCGTTGATAGGCTCTGGGATCCATCAAAGGTCTGGGTGGCCGAAGACCATTTTGTTCCCTCCGCTGAAAAGATCTCAGCAGAGAACATCGTAAAACTATCAAAATTCACAAAGCAGTATGGAATTGAAAAACACTTCAAATACGGAATGGGTCAGTACGGAATCTGCCATACATTATCACATGAGGAAGCAATGGTGCTTCCAGGCGAAGTCTATGTGGGTGGAGACTCGCACACAAACACCTCGGGGGCACTGGGCGCATTTGCCTGCGGGCTTGGACACACAGATGTGGCATATGTCCTACTAAATGGACAAATCTGGTTCAAAGTTCCTCAAACCCTGTACTTTAAGCTAAATGGCAGGATGCCAGAAAGCGTCATGGCAAAAGACTTCATTCTTAAAATCATTGGAGACGTTGGAACCGACGGCGCAGCATATGCTGCAATGCAGTTCGGAGGCTCTGGAGTCTCAGAAATGTCTGTAGAATCAAGACTCACACTCACCAACATGACAACAGAGGCCGGTGCAAAAAACGGAATAATAGAGCCTGATCAAAAGGTCTTTGATTATCTCGCACAGCGCGGAGCTAGAAACTATTCTCCAGCATATGGTGACAAGGATGCTCAATACGCCAAGGTGTACGAGTACGAGGCATCGGAGCTAGAGCCTCTCGTTGCAAAACCATATTCGCCAGAAAACATTGCAGTGGTTCGCGATGTTGCTGGAGTTGAGCTTGACAAGTCCTATATCGGTTCGTGCACCGGTGCAAAATACGAAGACTTGGAGGCAGTAGCAAAAATCCTCAATGGAAGAAAGGTCAAAATAAGAACCGAGGTCTTGCCTGCAGCTATGTCGATATACAAAAGGGCAATGGAAAACGGTCTTCTAAAGATATTTTTGGATGCAGGAGTGACTGTGGGACCGCCAACATGCGGCGCGTGTTGTGGTGCGCACATGGGTGTGCTTGCAAAAGACGAGGTATGCATCAGCACAACAAATCGAAACTTTCCGGGAAGAATGGGACACATAGAATCAAAGACATACTTGGCCTCACCTCTTGTGGCAGCAGCATCTGCAGTTACGGGAAAAATTACGGATCCGCGTGATTTATGATGGCAGGCAAAGTAATCAAATACAAAAAGGACAACATCGATACTGATGTCATTCTTCCAGGGCAATATCTAAAACTGCATGACTATGACGAAATTGCAAAACATGCAATGGAAGGCATGGATCCAAATTTCCACTCACGCGTCAAAAAGGGCGACTTTATCGTAGCTGGAAAGAATTTTGGATGTGGCTCATCTCGTGAACATGCACCAATAGCGCTTAGCCATTGTGGAATAAAGGCAGTTTTGGCACTTTCATTTGCTAGGATTTTTTACCGCAACTCGGTTGACGGCGCATTTCTGCTACCAATTGAGATTGATGAACAGACATACAAGAAAATCTCCGATGGCGACGAAATCGAGGTAGACACGCAAAAAAACGAGATAAAAAACATCACAAAAAACGAAGTCTACAAAATGAAACCCTTCTCAGAAATAGCATCAAAGATCATTGCTGCCGGCGGCCTCTTCAAATACAAGCCACAATAAAGAGCAAAATAATTTCTAGAATTTATAACACGTACATCTACATTTGATCGTATATGTCAAAAACACTCTTTGAAAAAATTTGGATGGATCACAAGATTACTGAGATCGATGGTCGCACCCTAATTTACATTGATAGGCACATGGTTCACGAAGTAACCTCACCACAAGCATTCGATGGTTTACGAATAAACAAAAGAAAGGTACGCCGACCTGACCTTACCTTTGCTACAATGGATCACAATGTGCCTACAACAAACAGGTCGCTTCCAATTGTGGATCAAATATCTGCAACACAAATACAAACACTTGAAAAAAACTGTAAAGAATTTGGAATAGAGTTATTTGATTTACACAGCCCAAATCAAGGCATAGTTCATGTAATTGGACCTGAGCTTGGAATTACACTTCCTGGGACAACTATTGTGTGCGGTGATAGTCATACCTCCACACATGGTGCATTTGGCGCATTTGCACTGGGAATTGGAACAAGTGATGTTGAACACGTCCTTGCAACCCAGTGTCTTGTCTTAGACAAGCCAAAAACCTTTGAAATTAGAGTGGATGGAAAAAGAAAAAACACTCACACCATTACTGCAAAAGACATTATCTTGTCTATAATTAAAAAAATAGGAACCGGTGGGGGCACCGGAACAGTAATTGAGTATAGGGGGGAAGCAATAACCGATCTTTCCATGGATGAAAGAATGACAATTTGCAACATGTCAATAGAGGGTGGTGCAAGAGCAGGCCTTGTTGCACCAGACGAAAAGACCTTTGATTATCTCAGAGGTAGAAGATATACACCAAAAAATTATGAAGAACTTGTTGAGTATTGGAAAGAAAATCTCAAAACTGATGGGAATGCCAAATTCGACAAATCATTTACACTAAATGCCTCCGATATTGCACCACAGGTAAGCTGGGGCACAAATCCCGCTATGACTGTAGATGTAACCGAAACTGTGCCAGACCCTCAAAAATTTGCAAAGGGAGATACAAGCCAAGAGGCTGCTGCAAAAAAAGCACTGGCATACATGGATTTGAAACCCGGGATCCCAATTACCGACATCAAAATTGACAGGGTCTTTATCGGTTCGTGTACAAACGCAAGACTACAGGATCTGATCGAGGCATCAAGCATCATCAAGGGAAGGAAGGTCTCACCAAACGTCAGAGCAATGGTGGTTCCAGGCTCACAACAGGTCAAAAGAAAAGCCGAGGAGCTCGGCTTGGACAAAATTTTCAAGGATGCAAATTTTGAGTGGCGTGAATCTGGTTGCAGCATGTGTCTTGGTATGAACCCTGACATCTTGGCAAGGGGTGAGCGATGCGCAAGTACGTCAAATAGGAACTTTGAGGGACGACAGGGAGCAGGAGGGAAAACCCACCTAGTCAGCCCAATTATGGCAGCAGCGGCTGCAATTGCAGGCCATTTTGTGGATGTCCGTGAGTGGGTATAATGGAAAAATTCACCAAAGTATCAAGCATCGGAACGCCACTAGAAAGTCCTAACATAGACACTGACCAAATCGTCCCAAAACAATTTTTGAAGCTGGTTCAAAGAACGGGATTTGGCAAGTTCTTGTTTTATGATTGGAGATTTGAGCCAGATGGCACTCCAAAAAAGGACTTTGTTCTAAATGACCCAAAATACGCCTCTTCACATATTCTGATAGTTGGCGAAAATTTTGGATGCGGCTCAAGCAGAGAGCACGCAGCATGGGCTCTAAGAGATTACGGTTTTAATGTCATAATTGCGCCATCGTTTGCCGATATTTTCTATAACAATTGTTTTAAAAACGCAATTTTACCGATAACTCTCAACAAAGACCAAGTACACAAACTTGCCCAAACAAATTCTGTAATTGGGGTTGATCTGGATGCTCAGCTGATTAGCTTTGACAGCAACACGATCAAATTTTCAATAGATGAGGGTAGAAAGAAAACACTACTTGAAGGATTGGATGATATTGCAGTGACCCTTCAACACGAAGACAAAATAGCTGCTTTTGAAAAAAATCGCAGATTCTAATCCATTTGTTTGATTATCTTTTTAACAGTATCCTTTTGGCGTTCAAGAACCGTTGGCGACTCCACATCAACCCATAATGTCTTGCCTATGTCATAGGCACTCACGAGTCCTTTTTTTGAAAGCTCTTGGAGAATATCATATGACAGATTTAGGTTCTTTTGCATTTCTGACTTTCTTATGATGTCAAGTATCTCTCCATTAAGGATATAGATTCCGGTGCACTCGCAATCAGGCATTTTGACTAGTGGCTTTTCAATAAATTCCACAATCTTGCCGTCTCTTACCTTTGCAAAACCTGTCTCTTCCTTTCGGAACTGCCTTGTGGCTATGCAGGCAACACTTTTGTGCTTGACAAAGTGCTTGTACATCTTTTCTAAATCAATTGCGCCTAGATTATCCACAAACCACAAGATAAATGGCTCATCCTTTATAATCTTGCGTAAATGTAACAAATCGCCTGCGGTTCCACTCGTCGAGTCCTGCAGAAATCTGATCTTTTTGGGTCCAGGTTTTTCAAAATAATGCTTTATTTGGCCTCCAAGTCCTGAAATGTCAGCCACAATAATGATCTCGGATACGAGCCTGCAAGCAGACAGGTAATTTACAATGTGAGAAATAAGCGGCGTTCCATCAACTGGAATCATTGCCTTTGGAAAATAATCAGTAAATGGCCTTGCGCGAGTGCCTTTTCCACCTGCCAAGATTACTGCTTTCAAACTTACCTGTATGACTTTTGTTTCCTTCTTCTTGCGCCAGGACCGCCAAATTTCTTTGGTTCCTTTCTTCTTGCATCACCGCTTAGGAGATGTTTATCGAAATCGGATATCCTTTTTCTCAAATCAGTTCGAGCTTGTTTTGGTAGGGGGTGATCCTTTGGTTCCTTTTTGGATTTGGTCCATCCACTCAAAGCCCTTGAAATTGCAGTCGCAGCTGCATATGACTGTCCCATAAAACCACCGCCTTTGACACGAACGGAGAGATCGACTTTTTTTCTCAGATCCCCTGCAATCTCAAGAGGACTGAGGATTACCTCACGTGCGGTTTCTTGTTGTATCATTTCTGCAGGAGTATTGTTTATTCTCACTCTACCTGTGCCCTTTGTGATGTAGACGTGTGCCTTTGAGGTCTTTCTTGTTGCAAAATAAATCTCTGTCTTTGGAATCATTGTGAATGGCCTACCTCTCTTGCAAGCTCTGCCATGCTTGTATAGTTTGCAGACGCCCTTGTTATCTTTGCTTTATCTAAAACTATCTTCTTTGCAGATCTGAACTGGCTTGGTACACCAATGTATGTGCGCAGACGCTTCAGAGCCACCTGGCCTGAAGGCTTTTTTCTTGGAAGCATTCCGCGTATCATCTTTGCAATGATTGTATCGGGCCTTCTTGGGTGGTAAGGGCCGTGTTCAGGATGCAAAATGCTAGAGATTGACAAAAAGTCTTTGTAGTTTTTGATGATGTTTCTTCTGCTTCCGCTTATCATTATCTTCTCACAGTTGACTATTGTTACGTGGTTTCCCTGCAGCAACATTTTTGCTACGTTTGAGCTAAGCCTGCCTGCAAGATGATCCGTCCCATCCACTACGATTGTCTGAGAATTATCCAATTATCTTTACACCCTTTCCTGTCGGAAACTTGGAAATTACTTCGGAATAATTGATTATTTTGCCTCCAGCACCTGTGATTTTTTTTGCAGCCGCCGTTGAAATGGAAAATGAGCAAAGTGTAATTTTGTGGGAAATGTTTCCAGTACCCAAAACCTTGCCTGGAACAACAATCACATCATTATCGTTGGTTACGTCATTTAGCCTGCCAACATTAACAATGCGTCGTGCAATGTTTGGCTTTTGAGCCATCTGTGCAAGCTTTGACCAGATGGGCGCCTTGTGTTTAGTTGAGGCCTGCCTTAGATCCTTTACCATATTGATGACTAACTGATTGGTCATAAATAATGCCCTTTAACAACCCAAATATATTATTATGATTTCCTCGGTCAAGACAGAGGGATAAAGTCTTATTTTAGCTCGGCAACGACTTGCTTAAACTCTTGGAGTCTTTCTGCAAGCTCGTCAATTCCAGTCGCTATGATTTGTTCGGGACTTAGTGCGCCGGTGCTTTCAACCGTCAGAATGTATTCATCTGGTTTGTCAGTATGTGTTAGTACAGAAACATTTGCAGAATTCCACTTGGCATGGTCGATTCCTCGGCCAAGTCTTGCATATGCCTCAAGTTTGAGCTTCTGACCTGGCGCAATCTGTACAATTGGAACCTTGTCGGAGACAGCCCTGACAGTTTCGTCCTCTGAGCTCAGCTCAGCCGATGTGACAGTTCGCGTCGTGTCAGTCTCACCGGAATCAATCACTAACATTACACGACAATTAGAACATCCAGCCTTGCTTTGACATGGGCATTTGCTTGGTTCATTGAAGCGCTTAAGGTCTGTCTTTATGGGAATTAGCCCAAGTCTGTGTGCAATTCCTTCATCGGACATGACTGATGAATTTTCAATAATATCGACTGTATCGATGGCAAAGACTGGAACGCCATTTAGGCAAATCCTTCTTAACGCATTTGCATACTGCAAGGGAACCCCTTTCAGCTTGACTGATATACGTTGCTTGTCTTGTGAAATTATCTCAAAAGAAGTCAAATCTTAGAAAAGCTCTTCCAAACCCCATTAAAAATCTAGCGCGCAATTTGACAGAGATAAATACCGAGATTCCGTTATCAAACCCATGACGGACGTCACAGTGATCAGACACTCGGTTGCTGGCGAGAAATTTGAAATTCTAGTCAAGCCTGATCCAGCACTGGAATACAAGTTGGGAAAAAGAAAGGACATCTCCTCAGTCCTTGTTTCTGACGAAGTATACACCGATTCCAACAAGGGGACGCGTGCCTCAACAGAAAAGCTACTCAAAGCCTTCCATACACAAGACACATCTGCAATAATTGAGCAGATTCTCAAAAAAGGAGACCTTAACCTAACTACGGATCAGCGAAGAAAAATGATTTCAGAAAAAAGAAAACAGATCATCGAGTTTATTGCAAAGACATTTGTCGACCCAAGATCACATCTGCCGCACCCACCACTAAGGATCGAACAAGCTTTAGAGCAAGCTCGCATTTCAATAGATCCTTTCAAAAACACAGACGAACAAGCAAAAGACGTTGTTGAAAAACTGCGTGCAATAATTCCACTCAAATCAGAAAATATGTTACTTGAAATCCTTGTTCCAGCACAATATGCAGTACAATCGTATTCCGTCTTAAAATCAACTGGTACTCTAAAAAAAGAAGAATGGCAAAATAATGGATCACTTAAAGCAATACTAGAAATACCTGCGGGGGCAAGAGCAAACGTGATAGATAGACTCGGTTCTATAACAAAAGGGACGGCCACCGTGGAGATGGTCAAATAATGGATGACATCAAGCGCAAATATGTCATCCCAGGCGATGTTATAACAAGCGGACCGTATAGAGCCGAAGAAAACGTTCATCTTTTTGGAGATAAGATTATAGCAACAACGGTGGGGATTTCTGAAATTTATGATAGCGGCGTTAGAGTCATTCCCCTTACTGGAATTTATGTTCCAAGAATTGATGATTTCATTATAGGTATAGTAAGATCACACACATCGCTTTCTTGGGAGCTTGACATCAACTCGTGTTATCCCGGAATACTTCCTGCTCAGGATGTATTTGGCAGAGACTTTAATCCCAAGGTGGACAGTCTGACATCCAGACTGAAGACAGGTGACCTGATTGCTGCACGTGTTGCGAACTCTGACAGATCACGAGATCCACTGATTACGATCTCTGACAGGGATTTGGGCAAAATCGAGGAGGGTGAGCTGATCAGAATTTCGCCGACCAAAGTCCCACGACTAATTGGAAAGCGTGGCTCGATGATTCAAACAATTGAGAATGCGACAAAGGCACAAATCACAATTGGACAAAACGGATATGTTGTAGTTTCTTGCGAGGAAGCCGAGGGATTATTAAAGGCTCTTGACGCCATAAAAATGGTCGAAGAACAAGCACACGTTCCAAATTTGACTGAAAGAATACAAGAAATGTTAGGACAAAACAGTGAATAAAAATGGGTGTAAAAAAATCGGATATAGTATTACTAGATGACAAAGGCATTAGATGCGATGGAAGGCGTATTGATGAGCCAAGAAGAATTATGATAAAGGCAGGCGTTCTAAAAAACGCAAACGGTTCTGCATACATCGAGTTTGGTGAAAATAAAATTCTGGCAGGAGTCTTTGGTCCACGTGACGTACATCCAAAACACCTTGCGAACACAGACAGGGGAATTTTGCGTTGCAGGTATCACATGCAACCATTTTCTGTTGGTGAAAGAAAAAATCCAGCCCCCTCAAGAAGGGAGATTGAGATCTCCAAAGTCATCAAAGAGGCCTTGGAGCCGGCAGTGATGCTTGAGAATTTTCCAAGAACAGTAGTTGACGTATTTATTGAGATTCTTCAGGCAGACGGCGGTTCACGATGTGCAGCCTTAGATGCTGCCGCAGTGGCGCTAGCAGACGCCGGGATTCCAATGCGAGACATGGTTTCTGCCTGCGCTGCGGGTAAGGTTGCTGATACAATTGTTTTGGATATTAACAACGAAGAAGACCAAGAAGGGCAAGCAGACATGCCAGTCGCATACATGCCAAACTTGGGCAAAATAACACTGATTCAGCTCGATGGGGTACTGACACCACCAGAATATGAAAAATGCATCAGTACAGCAATTGGGGGATGCAAGCTAGTCTATGAAATTCAAAAGAAGGCACTGCGAGAGAAATTTTTTGGAGATAACTCACAATGAGCACTACAATTATTGATCAGCTAAAAAAGAAAAAAATTCTATCCCTTCTCAAGGACGGTCAAAGAATTGATGGCAGAGCGTTGGATGAGCCAAGACAACTTGTCATTGATACAAACGTAATCCCAAAAGCAGAGGGGTCTGCGCGAGTAAGGCTTGGAGACACAGAGGTGGTGGTAGGAGTCAAAGTCCAACCAGACAAGCCGTTTCCAGACCTTGGCGACAGAGGAATCTTCATTTGCACTGCAGAAATCTTACCACTTGCTGACCCAGACGTAGAACCAGGGCCGCCGGATGAGGACGTAATTGAGCTTGCTCGCGTAGTAGACAGGGGCATACGAGAAAGCAGTATGATTGATCTAACAAAGCTTGTTCTGCAAAAAGACAAGTCCGTAATAGGCCTTTTTGTAGACAACAGCGTAACTGATTATGACGGAAATCTCTTTGATGCGTGCTCATACGCATCGGTTGCAAGTCTGATGTCATGCAAGATACCAAAATGGGAGCTAAAAGATGATGTGCCTACTTTGGTAGAAGGAGAATTTTCAGATCCTCCAATTACTACGATTCCTGTTTCTGTCACCATGGGCAAAATAGGCGATCACATCCTCGTGGACCCAAACGCAGATGAATGGCGTTGCATGGATGCGAGAATGACCATCACTACAAATTCTGA
Organism: uncultured Candidatus Nitrosotenuis sp.; assembly: GCA_964562075.1. GTDB lineage: Archaea > Thermoproteota > Nitrososphaeria > Nitrososphaerales > Nitrosopumilaceae > Nitrosotenuis. The sequence continues at coordinate 6,237 of CAZLSK010000006.1, read as the reverse complement.
TGGTAACATCTGTGCAATCCAAAAGGGAGGAACCGATGGATTTAGCTATGAACAACTGGTCAAGTGCTCACAAATCTCAATTTCGACCGCAGCAAAAATAAGGGAGACCCTAAAACAGGCAGGTAGAAGATAAATGCTCAAAAAAGGCGCATCACTAATCGGTCTTAGACAAAAATACGGCATAAAGCACAGAAAAAAGTTCACTCAAATCCATGTTGTTTTGAAGACAAAAAGAAAGTGTCCAGAGTGCGGCTCACTTCAGTTTGGAAGAGAGGCTGTGGGAATCTGGCGATGCAAAAAATGTGGTTTTAAGATTGCTGGAACCGCATACGATGTTAGCATTTAGTGCAACCATTTTAGTAAAGGCAAAGGACAAGACAAAAGCAATTTTTGATTCCATCAAGGTTGATAACGAGTTTTATCCGGAAAATCCAACCAAGACCGGCATTACGTTAAAAAAAAATCTACTACAAATATCTATTGAATCAGAAGAGCTTTCCCACCTGCGTGCAAACATCAACTCAACTTTGCGTCTCATTCAAGCGAGCTCGGACTCGATTAAAGCGGTAAAGATATAAGAAATTTCGATTAGCTGTTTTGTATGTCTTCTGGGCAGCAGATTCCTCCATGGCTTCAAGAACAACTAATGAAGTTGCAGCAATCCCAGCAAAACTTGCAAGCTATCATGGCACAAAAGCAGCAACTCGATATAGAACAGATCGAGTCAGACAGGGCATTAGAGGAGCTAAGAAAGCTCGGTGACGACGATCCTGTCTATAAACACGCCGGCTCTATTTTGATAAAATCAACAAAGGCAAGCCTCATCGCCGAGCTTGAGGAAAAAAAGGAACTTGCGAACACAAGGGCGACGGTTCTGGCAAAACAGGAAGCAAGAATTAAGGAAAACATCAAAGAGCAAGAGACGAAAATTAACGAGATGGTGAAGGGCACTCAAAAGCCAAGTTCACAATAAATTATTAACAATATTTGACAGATTCTGTTGTGGATGAAAATAGAAAATCTTCGAATAATAGTTGATGAGAGGGAGAAAAAAAGCGGCATACCTGAACTGCTCAGGTCGGTAGGCATTAACTTGGAAATAAAGACACTTCCAATAGGCGATTACATTGTTGCGCCAGAGACGGTTGTAGAGCGCAAAAGCCTCTCAGACCTAATCTCATCCATATTTGATGGTAGGTTGTTTGACCAGTGCAACAGACTAAAGGAACACTTTGCCCACCCAGTCATACTTGTGGAAGGAAACGTCGACGAAATAGAGCAAATAGTTGAAAACCCACTTGTGTTCTATGGGGCTCTTTCCGCAATAGCAATTGACTTTAAAATTCCAATAGTTCCAACTCCGAGTGCCACACACACCGCAAAACTTCTTGTTTCTATGTGCTCGCGAAAAGAGATCTCAAAAGGTCCCTTCCTAAAGAAGATAAAAAAATCCGACAACCTTCAGAGGCAACAGCTTTCTGTTCTGTGCAGCCTTCCTGGTGTTGGAGAAAAACTTGCAACAAGAATGCTTGAACGATTTGGCTCGCCGGCACGCACACTAAATGCTACCTTTGCCGAACTTGCAAAGGTCGAAGGGCTTGGCGAGGCTAGAGCCAAGAAAATAAAACAAATGCTTGAATCTGAAAATGCTCTCAAAAAGCGGTCAAACCAAAAAACGCTTGAGCTTTGAGAATACGTCATTTATCGACCGGTATTCAAAAAGACTTGCGCTTTAGTTTTTTGTTCAGCTTGCTTCCACAAACGGGACACTCAGTGAGTGCCGAAAACTCCTTTCTACAGGCAGGACAGTAATAATTCCATTTACCGACAGTCTTTATTCCCTTTGTCATGATTGGAGATACCTCAAGACTCAAGTTTTTCGCTAGATTGGATACTGCAAAGTCGTCTGTAACCAGCTGTCCTTTTAGCTGATAACACAAGGCAACTGCAGAAAGGTCTGCCTCTGAGAGTTCCTGAAAGTCTCCAGTCTCTTTTGCATGGTTCCTTACCACGGCAATGTGTTCTGGAGTTGGGTCCTGTATCTTTAATCGACTCGTTTCAAGAAGCGTTTCAAGCGCACCATGACTTTTTTTAATGTGCTTTATCTCATCAAAAACAAGCGACGTGGTATGTCCTTGGTCAGCAGACGCAAAGGGAATTCCTGCGTAAAACGCACTTGCATCGTATATCCTAAAAGCCAAGCCTGCTCATCTGTCGCAGCCCTTGTTTTTTGAATCTTACAAAGACCGCTTGCGTCTTGTGTTTTTTGATGACTATTGGTTCCTCAAAGCCTGCAGTTTTGACTACCTGGGCATCCATGACAATGTTGGTATCGTGATTACAAATCACTTGGATTTTTTCATCTGGTACAACAATCGACGGTAACAATCTGACTGGCGCAACTGGAGTAATTATCAAAACATCCAGACTTTCGTGCAGGATTGGGCCACCGAGGGAAAAGGAATGACCCGTTGAACCACTCGGGGTTGAAACCATGACGCCATCCATCTTTCGTGTTACTACGTCGTTTTGGAACTTGATCTCAAATTCAGCAGTTTTGGTGAGGTTTTGTCGTAGTATGTAAATCTCGTTTAAGGCTGGTGGAAATTCCTCACCACCGGCAGACGCCACAACCCGTGTTCTCCTATCAAGCCAAATCTTGTTTGCCTTGATATCGTCAATTGCATGATCAATTTTGTCAAGTGTTATTTCTGAGAGGATCCCCTTGTTTCCACCAACGTTGATTGTCAAAAGCGGAGTTTCATTAGTCAGACTCCTAAAGGTTCGAAGGGTTGTGCCATCGCCTCCAAGTGTGATGACCAGATCCAGTTTTTTGTCTGCTAGGTCCTCCGTGGATTCGACTTTTTTTGCTCCTTCTACAACCACCGGTGCAACCGCAAAAACCTCGGACCTGTTGGCAAGAAACTTTTTTGCAACCTTTTTTGCAGCATTTTCTGCTGCCTCAGAACCAAACTTGCTTACTATGCCTACCCGATTAAGCCTCATTCAACCACTCTTTCTGTTACTTCATTTAAAAAACATAGTCTTTTGGTTTTTGAACAGAACCGAAAACAATTAAGTAGGAAGCCAATTCTCCCAAAGTTGAAATGAGTTACGCTCATCCCGAAGTATTGATTGATACCGAATGGGTGTCAAAAAATCCCCCAAGTGATAATTTCAAAATCGTTGAAGTAGATTATGACCCTGAAAATGGTTACAGAAAGGGCCACATCAAAGGAGCCACCCTAATTTGGTGGAAGCGTGACATCAATGATCCTGTAACAAGAGACATCATAGACAAAAAACAATTTGAGACGCTGATGTCAAAAAACGGCATCAAGTCCAACGCCGAGGTCATCCTTTATGGTGACTTTAACAACTGGTTTGCCGCATTTGTCTTTTGGATCTTCAAGTATTATGGACACAAAAACGTCAAAATTATGAACGGTGGAAGAAAAAAGTGGGAGCTTGAAAAAAGACCATATACAACAGAAGAACCCAAAGTTGCTCAAACAACATATGTTGCACTGCCTCCAGACGATGGACTCAGGGCTTATCTGTTTGATGTAAGACGGGCACTAAACAAAGGTGACATTGCACTAGTTGATGTACGATCTCCAAAAGAGTTCACCGGAGAAATCACAGCTCCTCCAGAGTATCCAATGGAGCACGCACAAAGGGGTGGACACATACCTGGCGCACAAAACATCCCGTGGGCTACAGCAGTAAATGACGCCGACGGTACCTTCAAGGCAGTAGAGGACCTAAAACAAAACTACGTTCCAAAGGGCATAACGCCAGACAAGGAGATCATCTGCTACTGTAGAATTGGTGAGAGGTCTTCTCACTCTTGGTTTGTGCTCAAGTACTTGCTTGGATATCCCCAGGTTCGAAACTATGATGGCTCATGGACGGAATGGGGCAACATGATTGGAAACCCTGTAGAAAAATAAGTTGAGCGAACTTCCGATTCTAAAAAAAGGTTCGTTTTACACCATAAAGGATGGCCCTGCCGAACTAATAATGGAGGATAGAACCAAAAGGGGACTTGGTGTAAGGGAACAATCCCTTGATGAAAATCTTCAAGTTCTTGCCGACAAGGGAATGATCCACGACATGGATGGAATTGGGCACTGGGTTCCAATCCGTTGGTACTTTCCCAAAAAGGATTATGATCTACAAAAGGTTCTAGTGCATGCAGAAAAGATGGAAAAAAAGTACACCGAGCTGCGTGAGCTAACCTGTCCGGACGACTCGGACTAGGATAAGAATATTAACTATTTTGAGCAAAGTTAGATCATGTCGCTGCTCCTAAAGGATCGGGTGTACACAATGGAATCGCCGACCGCAAAGAGGGGCGTTTATCCATTACATGGCTACAAACTTGGCCTTTACCGACTTCCAATCAAACTAGAGGATCCTCTGGAGATGAAATCAATTGTGGAGGGACTCAAAAAGACCTTTACAATGGATACATTTGCAGACAGGGTTTATGCGACCTATGCTTGGACAGAGGAAAACATGTCTGACCCAGAGGCAAGAGGGTACGAAAAAATCGACCTATCCATAACAGTCGAAATTGTTACGGGCGAGGTGGTTGATATAATTTATCAAATATTTCCAATTGAAAAGTTTGGCGATGCCCCCTGGGTAAAGGATTACCGCAAAAAGGCAGACTATTATGCAAAAATGGTAATCGACACCATTTTGCGAAACACCATCCTCTCAGACAAGCTTATCGAGTACTATGTCAAGACAGAAAAACTAGGCTCTGATGCAGCCATCATGAAACTAGAAGAGCTGACACCACTTGCAAAGATTGTACCTGATGCAAAACCAAAACCAAAGGAGGAGGCCCCAGAGGCTGCAGCCGCGGCAGTGGTACCGGGAGCAGTGCTTACCAGCGCAAAGCCTGGACCAATTGATGTCGAATACAAGGCTCACATGCCACCAACAGCATCATTTAAGGTTCCGTCAAATGGCAACATAATCAAGACTTGGGGGCGCAGGGGAACAGACAACGCAAACCTGGGCGTGTGGGGCGAATTTGTTTCGGTTGATTATGATATCTGTGTAGCAGATGGTGCTTGCATCGATGCATGCCCTGTAAATGTTTACGAGTGGTTTGATACGCCAGGCAACGTTGCATCTGAGAAAAAACCACTAATGGCACGCGAGCCAGACTGTATATTTTGCTTGGCGTGTGAAGGAGTCTGTCCTCCACAGGCAATCAAGATCTTCCAGCGAAAATCCTAAAAGTCATAAACACCGGCAGTTGAAACTGTTGTGTAATGGCAGTCAATCCATTTACCCAGTTTGTCTTTGATATCTTTATTTTTGCTGCTATTTTGCTGACTGCTTACACATTCAATTTCTATTATCTTGCAATTTTGTCAATCAGACGCAAGGACAAAAATCCAGTCATTTCGGTTGGGACTCCATCCATTACAATTCAGCTTCCAATTTACAATGAGCGGTATGTTGCATCAAGGCTTGTCAAGGCTGTCTGTGAATTGGATTATCCAAAAGACAAAATGAAGATAATGGTTCTTGATGACTCTGACGACGATACGGTTGAGATGCTGGGCGACCTTGTAACGGCATACAAGAAAAAAGGATTCGATATTGCGCACATACGTCGTGGCAGCCGTAGAGGCTACAAGGCTGGTGCCCTCAAGTATGCAATGAAGCTGACCGACACCGAGTATGTGGCAATCTTTGATGCAGACTTTATTCCTCCTTCGTGGTTTTTGAAAAAGGCAATGCCATATTTTGCAAAACCGGAAATAGGTCTTGTTCAGTGCAAGTGGGGACATGTAAACGAGGATTATTCTGCGATGACCCAAGCACAAGCCCTCAGCCTCGATTTTCATTTTCTAATTGAGCAAAAGGCAAAAAGCAACAATCATCTTTTTATGAACTTTAATGGAACGGCTGGAATCTGGAGAACCGACTGTATTCAGGATGCTGGAGGGTGGCACACCTCTACACTGGTTGAAGATTTGGATCTTAGCTACCGAGCGCAAATGAAGGGTTGGAAATGTATTTTCATTGAGGATATTGTAGTTGATGCAGAACTCCCTGTTCAGATGAACGCAGCAAAAAGACAGCAGTTTAGGTGGGCAAAGGGGGCCATCCAGTGTGCAATAAAGCTGCTTGGAGATATTTTAGTAAAAAGAAACATACCGTTTGAGACAAAAATTCAGGCATTTGTTCAGCTGACGCGACACCTCTCAT